>JBBTGF010000038.1:0-4285 GCA_038041525.1 Elusimicrobiota bacterium
TAAAAGGCTCCCCAGGGGCCGCATCGCCGCGCTCGAGGTCCTCATCGCCAATAGCGCGATCGCCAACTATATCCGCGAAGCCAAGACCTATCAGATCCCGACCGCCATGCAAGTAGGCGCCAACCAAGGCATGCGGCTCTTAAACGACACGCTCTTAGATCTAGTCAAGAGGAAATTCGTCGATCCTAACGAGGCATATATCAAAGCCGTGGATAAACAAGACTTAAAGACCAAGTTCGACCAGATCGGCGTCAAAGTCACCTTAGCCGAAGTCGCCAATTACGCGGCGACCGCTCCTAAGGCGGCATCGACGATTAGCGGTACGGCCAAGATTTGACAGGGTTCACTACAGGGGATCGCGTATGATGTCTCCAGAAATCCTCGTTCCTTATGATTTTTTAGATCAGTTGGAACGCGAGAACCGGGCCGCGGTCAAAACCACGGTCAATGCCGCGATCTTCGACAACCGGTCACGCCGCTGGCTACCATACAAGAACCTGGCCTTCTCGATCAAAGACTGGGGCATCACTGAAGACCGCTCCTTGGCGCGCAATCCCTGGCCCAATGCGAATGTGGCGAGCTACGCGTGGCTCAAAGGCCATTGGCAGAACTCCGCTGAAAAACCGTTGCAGGTCCAACCGGTAAAATGGCTTGCCACTTTAGGCAAGAATCAAATAGAACTTGACTTAGGCCGCTGGCAGAGCAGCTATAGAGACAAGATGATCGTACCTAAAGCCATCGACCTGAAGGCTCAAGCCAAGACCGCCGTCTCCTACAGCGCGCAATACAACAGGGGTTTTCTGTCCCGCGTCGGCGTTTTCGAACCCATGTCAAGATTATCGACGGAATTGGTCTTTAGCATGGGCAACCGGCTTGGCAGGATCATTCTCCCCGCCATGCGCTTCTTGGTCAGGGAGTAAGAAGTCCGTAAGCTTATCTTTATGGAGGTATGTCATGATAAAAAAATCGTTCCCTTTCGCTCCTGTCGCCATTATTTTCAGCGTTTGCTTCGTTTCAATCCCTAATTCAGCCAAGGCTGCAACCAATAGGATATCTCCACAGGAAAGCGCCAGCCAGGTCATGGCGAACCATAACACGCTCCAAACACAGTTCGACAAGAGTCAAGGGAGCGCCGCGAAAGTTCCCGTTACCTTGGAGCCTGCTTCACAACGGCGCATTGTCACTCCCGAAGAAGCGATGCTGGAGCGCCGCCGGGCGCTTAAAAAAGAAAGAGACGAGCTCTCAATGGCGCGTAAATTAGCTCTCCAAAAAGAACGTAAATCAGAAGACCTGCAAATAGTAGCGCCCGCGACCGCGATGGCGGTGAGCGCAACCGGCGTGTTTTTGGGGATGTATTTCCATCTTTACGGGCTGGCGTTGGCGTCCTTTTTTGCATTTACAGCCGTTCCTGTCGCCTTATTTTTTCTTTTTAAATATTTAGCCCGTAGTACTGGCCGCGAAGCTGCTGATTATTCTCGCAGAATCGGAGAAATTTCCGACAAATTATGGTTCGAATAGCGGCTTCGTATTCACAAGACTTGGGATTGCTCAATAACGCCCCCCTATTCATCAAGGGGCATTACGCCCGGATTACCTATTCTAACCATCTTAAGTGAAAGCTTTGTAGAATACTTTTATGTCATCGTAGCAGCCGCTTGCCAAAGTCTTTAGTTATCCGATTGCAGACCTCTACGAGGAGAAATCGTTATCCGGCCTTTCCCACGCTACCCTCAAAAATCCTCATTTTTGCCCTGGGATAGACTCTTTTGGGACAGCAAAACTGAATACATATTTTGGGTTTATGCTTGCTTATTGAAACGACGCTCGAAGTCACCCACTGCGCGCAATATTTCAGCAAAGTTAGGCGCCTCACCAAAGATCATCGCTTCGCGCATGGCCTCGTAATCCTTCTTCCAGGCGTTGCCCTGATCTTCCCGTGGCAACAATCGCAATGAACCGGGACGCAAAGATTCTTGAGCTTCCTTACTCTTGCGGAAAAAAATTGCCCGATGATCAGCTACGCGAGAAAATAGTCCAGCGTCCAAGAGGGCCTTAGCTGCTATGCCCTTACGAATGAGACACCAAAGGTCATAATAATGTCTTGCCAAACGGTCCTTTGGCCCACTGCTACCAGACCGATATGTTTCTTCATGTAAAAGCATGGCTTTTTCCCAAAAGGTTCTCTCCGGGGAAACCGTGCGTAAAGTAAACTCACTGTCTTTAAACTTGCCGGGAATTGCTTCTGCGAGATACGGCTGAATCTTTGGCATAGAGGATGGTTCAATGTCGGAACGCGCACCCAGCTCAATTTTGACTACAGGCCGAAGGTAATCGCTTGAAATAAATGCCGCTGGGTACTGAAATAGAAGCGTCTGCTGATCAGTATCATCAGGATCAGGAAAAAGTTTCCATGCAAATTCCTTGGGAATCTTAGCTCTAAAACGTTTCTGCAGCACAGGCTCAAGACGTTCACGGATGACCTTTTGACAGGTGGATTTGAGCTCTTCTAGCCGTTTTTGGCGCTGTTTTTGACTTGGCGCTCCTTCCGGAGCCTTGTCGCCACCAAACCCAAGAAAATCACGCTCAATGACCACATCGATATCTTCCGAGAAACGCTCAATAAGTTTCCAACCTTTTGAAAGCGACGTACCCCCCTTAAAAGTAAAGTGAGGGCCGAATTCAGGCAGGGTAAATAGTTCACGGAGCGTCCAACATCCCCAGAAATCTTTTTCGACGCTTGCGGCTTGAAGCCCAAGCTTGCCTGCGGCCGCTTCAGAAAGACGGCGCTTCTCTATCAGCGAATGGGTCAAAAAAATATCCATAACGGCTACCGAGCCATCTTTCCGGCCACCCGGCGCATCACATTGCCGATCCATACGGGAGCATAGCGAACATCTTCAAGCAATCGCTGCTTGTCACGGTTTGGGAGTTTACGTTTAAGCTTGGCAATCAAATTATCATCCACATTTCTCTGACCCAACCAGCGTAGGGCTTGGATCACAGTACCGCCAATGCGTCCCGTTGTAATCATTTGACGTGGCGTTGTTTTTTTAAGAATGATCATTTGCTGACCTATCTGCACTTTTCGCGACCGTCCGTCAGTAAGAAAAACCGCGCGGACGGGAACCTGGTTCGAAAGACCTAACATGTTAGCGGCATGCGCACCGGAAGGCTGGAGTCGAGAAGCGTCTTTGCCTTGCAATGCCCTGGCGATATCATCTATAGACGGCGGTAAAGTCCCCAGTCGAGAGTGCTGCCGGGGGTAATCATAGAGCCCTCTGGCCAGCTTGCGGATCGTACCAGCGCGGCAATTGCGCAGCAATATTTGACCCACGGCATTGCGATTACCGAGGTCTAATAAATCCGCAGGGGTAAATACATAACCATGCCCCTTCCGAGTTATTCTCGAAAGAATGTCATGATCAAGTGATTTTAAGTGTTTTCCCATAAACTTTTGTAATAAAAATATATACGTTTTTATTACAAAAATCAAGGATAAAAATACACTTTTAGCCAAAATGGATTTCTACTATTGACTATGCGCCTGACCTTCCCTCAAAAAGGGTAAGCTAATGCTTTAGCGGTCCTCTATTTAATATTAGGCTACCCTTTCAGGATTCTCTGTGGTTTTTGCGTTGCCTGAGCGCGGTACTCTGAAACTACCCACTATTCGGCAATCGCGATTCCCCAGCCTGTACCCCCCAGGCGACCGCTGACTGGCCATGGAACAATCAAACAGGAACTCTCCGAAGCATGCTGCGTTTTTCAGTCCATTCCTGGGCAATTCGGGTGACGCCTTGATTCTGAAAGAATGGAACTGGATTCCCGCCTTCCCCTACGCAGGCCGTTTGCAGAGCTCACGGCACTTATTATGTCGGCACCCTGCGCAGAGCTTCGAGTGCGACGGCGCGCCGCAGGCGCGTGGAAGACCGTCGAGGCGCTGATCCGAGCTTCGGGGGACGCTCGACCCACCAGAGGCGAGTCCCCTGTAGTCGCGGAAATAACGAAGAAAAAATATTGGCGCGGGAGGGGCTGCGGTACCCACGGTAGCTCGCTGACGTTCACCCTTCGCGCTAGCGCGCTACGGGTTCACTTTTCATGCACCGCATGCGCTCGCTACCGGGTGCGATTCCCTCCCAATCATTGATAAAACTGTGGCGCGGGAGGGAATCGAACCCCCGACCTAGCGCTTATGAAACGCCCGCTCTAACCTCTGAGCTACCGCGCCGTAGACGGCTTCTGCGGCATATTCTAGCACTCTGGATCGCGGGGGCGCAATCTCAGC
>JBBTGF010000039.1:0-6564 GCA_038041525.1 Elusimicrobiota bacterium
CGGGATCGGCAAAACGGACATAGGCCATCGCCTGCGCCGGCCGGCCATCGACACTGCTGACATGCGCCTCGAAACCTCGCGCTAAAGGCGCTCCTAAACGGCAATCCAACAGATGCCATCCCGGTGTGCTCTGCAAGCGCGTCACCGGACCACCGGCCACCTTGAGATATCCCATCTGCCTAGCGACCAATAAGATGAAGATATAAGACGTCAATATCTTGAATAAAGGTGTCCTGAAGGCTTCCATGATCGGGTGGCTCCCAATCAGTGATACGGAAGGAATGCGGATTTGTAACGCGTAATGTTTCCGTCATTGCCGCGCCACCTTTCGCAGCGCTTCAGGTGCGATGGTGCGCCAGTGGCGCTGTTGCGAGACGGCAATCCAGTTCCATTGTCATCCTGAACGCAGCGAAGGATCAATAAATATTCTTTATTGATTCTTCGCTAACGCTCAGAATGACAACAGAATAACTATATAGGCACTTCTAGAAGTCGACGCTCATGCCCAGACCCACCTGCTTCTGATAATGCTTAGTGGGCTCATCGGTGTCGGTGATCTGGTTGGTCTCGATCATGATATGGGTATTATGTTCACGGCCGACGTTGAAACTCACTCCCGCGCCGTAACCATCCATCTTATCGTCATATTCCTGATGCAAGGTCTGTATCTTGTATTCGAAAGTATTGTTGACCAGATGCCGCTCATAGAGCTTCCAGGCCCCGTAAAAAGTCAGCCACTTGAAGACATCGCGAGAACAATTGACGGTCACGACCTTGTCGGTCAAGGTCGTCGATTCCTTCTTGGTCTCGACGTCGTTTAAATCGGTCTGACGGCTCTGCGCCGCACCCGTATAATACCCATAGCCCAACGCCACCGAGACCGGATGCCCCCAACGCTCCTGCACCATAGCCAACCGCGCGCTCGCCCCGCCGAAGAAGGGCAACCCGCGCAGCTTCTTGCTACCTTCCTCCGATGGCCGGGCATATTGCGCGGCCATGGCTTTGACATTGATATCTAAAAAATCAAAAAGCCCGTAACCCAAGAAGGCTTCGATACTGCCATAGGGTAGCTCGATGGGATAGCCCACAAGGTTCGATTTGGTGCGAGTGAGCCCGACGGAAGAACCCATACCGAAGGAAACCTTCTTTTGCGGGATGGTCTTGCCGGTCTGGAACGTCGAGATGGTACCACAACTCGACAAGACACAACCTAGGACAAGCAAAAAAATAAGATCACGCAGATGATGCTGTTCCATGATATGTCAGACCAGGCCGTTTTAAAGCCTGATTTCAAGAAGACGTAAGTCCGCTAAAAATCAAGCCCAAACGAGAGAGTAGGTTCCGTTGGCCGTGGTCTGCTTGGCAGGAAATACCGGGTCGACCAAATCCTCGGGTCTGAACCAAAGTTTGATCTCCCTCTCGGCCTCTTGCGGATCGGAAGAAGCGTGGATGACGTTCTCAAAGATACCGGACGTCAAAATACGTCCATATGAGCCGCGGATGGTCGTCGGCTCGGCCTGCTCCGGATTAGTGGCGCCAACGATGGCACGGACCTTGGCGACAGCGTCTTCGCCCGTGTAGACCATGGCCAAAACCCTATCATACGGGTAACCATGGACCTTTCCTTGCATATAACCAACCAAATCAGCGAAGAACGGCTTATCTTTAAGATGGAAATAGTGTTTTTCCAGCAATTCCGTGCTCGGACGTACGACCCGCGCGCCGATGATGATGAGCTTGGTTTCAGCCAATTTGGTCAATATATTACCAGTAAGGGACTTTTTAAGCCCATCCGGCTTGACCATGACGAAAGTCGCTTCTTTAGCCATCAGTAATATTTTATCACAACGACAAGCCGGGTTGGAACGGATCATCCGACCCTACGGGGCGAACGACGCAACTCCACCGAAAGCCAATAATGCGCATAGTGTCCCTGGATACCTAAGCGCCGCCGGGAATCCTAGTCAGAGACAAAGATGGCGCAATCTCATAAGGCCGTACGCCGGCAAAGAAATCACATCGCCCTTAACGCCGAAATTGTCTGTGGATACCTTGACGCCCATGCGGACGTATTTTTCCTTTTCAGCCAAAAATAAACGCAGGCTCTTTAAACCGCCCCCGCCGGAGCTTTTTACCTCGATGGGCAATACGTCGTTTTGATATTCGGTTAAAAGATCTATTTCAGCCTGGGAGGAACGCGTTTCGCGATGCCAGTAGTAAAGCTGTGGATTTTGGTTTGGGGGCGTAAAACTGATTAATTCTTGGGCCACGAACTGCTCGGCCACGGCCCCTCGATTCGCCAAAAGCTCCCTACGTTCCAAGAATAGCTGCGAAAGATTAAGCCACAATAAACGGTAGCATAGGCCGATGTCCAAGCAAAAAACTTTGAATTTTTTTGGGTCGATCTGGGAAGCCAGTGGCAGACCATTGGCGCTGGTATGGTGAACCCGGAAGATGAGGCCGGCCTGCTCAAGCAACACGAGGGCCGAGGATAATTCACGGGACTTGATGTTTGCGTCAACGTTGCTATATTTGAACTTTTGGCCAAGCAGTCTTGGCGCCCCTTGAAAAACAACGCGCAAATGTTCGACGTTGGCTTTAGAGGCGTATTTGTAAAAGTCATCGCGGAAATTGGCCGCGAGGATCTGCTGGATATTTTGACAATTTTGCAAATCACCACTGTCTACATAGGCCTTGACCGCCTCGGGCATTCCCCCGATCAAGCAATAAAGAGCCGCCTCGCCGAGGAGTTTTTCATGAACCGCTTCAAGCAGGGGTTGATTCCGGCTGGATGAGACAATGGCATGGATCAATTCCTGGCGATTGGACGCAAGAAGAAATTCTTCAAAATTCATGGGGAATAAATGAAAGAACTCGATGCGGCCTACCGGATAACTAAGCTCTTTAAAAGTAAACTCCAACAGAGAACCGGCCGCTATGACGTGTTGTTCACCAAGATTTTCCTTAAGGTAGCGCAGCGATAAAAGCGCTTCCTTGCATTCTTGTATTTCATCTATAAAAAGCAGGGTCCCTCCCGCCTCGAGCTTTTTACCGGACAACAAAGAGATGGCATTCAAAAGCTCACGGGGTTTACCATAAGCCTCGCGGAAGACGCTGATGTATTCAGGGTGGGATTCGAGATTGATTTCAACAAAATTCGCATATGACCGGCCATGCTCTCGTACGATCCAGGTTTTTCCGACTTGCCGCGCCCCTCGAATAAGCAAGGGCATACGGTTTTTCTTTGTCTTCCAACCAGCAAGATAATCAAGGGAAATCCTAAACATATCCATATTTTAACCATAATATGGATAAAAAACAAGGGTATTCTATCCAATAAGCTGTAATTTTAAAGATTGTTTTAACCGACAGACCGACGAAGTAACGCTGACGGGCTACTTTATATTTGTTGCGTTTGTGGCGTCGGCCTTGCACAATGGTGGGTGACGCTGATGCAAGAAGATATCTACCGGATCCTGGCCTCGCGGTTGCGCCAACACCGCCTGCGCCTAGGCTGGACCCAAGACAACTTGAGCGAACGCGCCGGTCTGCAGCCAAGCTACATCGGCATGATCGAACGCGGCATCAGAAAACCGAGTCTGCTGACCGCCTACAAGCTGGCCACGAAACCCGCCTCGGTAAACTAGAATCAGGCCATTGATATAGGAAATATACATAGGTATAATTCCTATATGGAATATAAGCAATTGAACCTTTCCGTTCCTGAGAATTTCTATAGAGAGATCAAGCGCTGGATACCGCGTGGAAAGATCACGGATTTCATGCTCGAATCCGCCAGAGTCAGCCTACAGCAATTGCGCTTCAAGAAAGCCAGCGAGGATGCTTTCGGTTCCTGGGCGAAACACCGACACGACGAACTAGCCGCCGGAACCGCAGACTACATCCGCAAGCTGCGCCGAGGCCGGAAATATTGATGGGTACCTACCTTTTTGACAGCGACATCCTGATCAACCACTTACGCGGCAAGCACCATATCCGGGAATACTTAGACCCCCTCGAAGCGGGTGACAACCTTTGCTGTTCGGTCATCTCGCTGGCCGAAATCCACGCGGGCATGAGAACCGGCGAAGAAAAGCGAACGCATGAACTCCTTGAAAGCCTCGTGCATCTACCCATCACTAAAGAGATTGCCATTAAGGCCGGTGAAATCAGGCGCAACCTGGGAAGATCCGGCCGCGACGCCTGTCTCGATGATTGCCTGATCGCCGCAACTGCGGCCCTGGTAGAAGCGACTTTAATTACCCTGAATCGAAAACACTATCCAACGTTGACCAAGATCCTCCCTTTAGCCTGACACCGCAACCAAGCGCCATAAGAATGATTCAATGGAAATGGTCTTCGCGCTCGTCATTGCGAGCGAGCACAAGCGAGCGCGGCAATCGGAACAGCGCCTCTGGCGCAACAGGTGCCGGAGCCTCTGGCGACGGCCTGGCGCAGCAGGTGCCACGAGCTCTGCGAGCGGCCTCAAAAGATCTTTGAAGATTGCTTCGTCCCCTACCAGCCTGCTGGTAGGGTCCTCGCAATGACGCACAAGGAGAGCCCTTGACAACCGATGGCTTATATAATACAATATAATACACGTAGTAATACAAAAGATATCAATATACTTATGAACAAAGCGCTCAATATACGCATACCGCAGAACATACGTGCGGAACTCCTGGCTTTAAGCAAAGAGGCTCATGTACCATTCAGCAGCCTCGTCCGTGAGTCGTTGCGTGAATTCATCGCCGTACGCCGCTTCCGGCGATTACGTAACAAGATACTGCCCTTCGCTGAGGCTCAAGGGCTCTTGACCGATGACGACATCCTTAAAAACCTCTGATGCGGGTCGTTTTTGACTCGCATGTCATCATCGCGGCCTTCGCGACGCACGGATTATGCCATTCACTTTTTGAATTCTGCCTACGTAGCCAAGAGATCATCATCAGTAAGGAGATTCTTAGCGAAATAGAACAAAAACTGCGCCACAAGATCAAAGCGCCAACCTCTATCGTCAAAGCAACACTTTCCTATCTTAAAGAGCATTGCATCCTCGAAGAGCCCGCGCCTGTTCCCAAGGATGCATGCCGCGACCCCAAAGATTTGCCGATCCTTGGGCTGGCTGTCGCAGCTAAAGCGGAATTTTTAGTTAGCGGCGACGCCGATCTTCTGGTGCTCAAGCACTATCACAAAAGCGCCATCCTTTCACCGCGCCAGATGTACGAATATCTACGCCAGAAATAATCCCTGCCCCTGCCGGGAGCGAGTGGCCCTGGTTACGGTTCATCACTTCTGATATACTGATGATATGCCGACAGAACATCCTCGACTTATGGTGGTGCTCGAACCGCGACTCTATCGCTGGATCAAGACTTGCTCCATAAATGAACATCTTTCTCTATCTGCGAAATTACGCGACCTAGTGCGCGAGGCCTACGAATCCTACGAAGACCGCTACTGGGCGAAAGCAGGCGAGAAACGCAGGACTTCCTTCACCAGGAAACAAGCTCTACCACACAAAGAATTCTGGAAAAAAGTCGGCCTTTAAGTGTCCTATCGCATCCTCTATTCAGACGCCTGTCTAGCCGATGTTAAAAAGCTCGATATCTCTATCCGCAAACGACTTAAAAAAACCATCGAGGAACGTTTGACCGACGATCCTTGCGCCTACGGAAAACCCCTGCGCTACGCTAAAAAAGGCTTATGGTCCCTACGCACCGGAGACTATCGGGTCATCTACGCTATCGAAGGTGATGACATCCATATCCTACGCTTAGGCCACCGCAGGGAAGTCTACGAGTAAGATACGGTGGACGGTAGAGTCGAGCGGGGTTCTGCGGCTGTCGCGGTCGAAACCAACGCCCTAACGCCGACCCATGACTAGCACGCCCGGATCATTGTCCGGGTCCCAATACTCTGTTACAATAAAACCGTGACGGAAAACTGGTCCGAACGACTGAAACAGTGGGAATCCTTCAGCCATTGGCAGGACTCGCAAACCGACCTCCCCGGCCAAGCCTCGATCAACCAGCAAATCGGCGAATTGGTGGATATGATTCTGTCTCTAAGAACTCTTCCCAACAAAACGGATGTTTCAGGCATCGAATCTTTAAGACGAAACCTCAACAAATGGCATCCCGGCGCCAAGACCAAACCCGCGCCGTGACCGCCTTAGAAGCAACCGTCGCTAACTTAGCCAAATTCTTCGCTGACAATCAGACCCCCTATATGGTCATCGGCGGCATCGCCAATCTTTTCTGGGGGGACCCCAGGACGACGATCGACATCGACGCGACGGTCTGGGTAACGGATCAAAATCTAGAAACCATCATCGACAAGGCCACGGCTACCTTCAAAAGCAGGGTTGAAAATCCATTAGGTTTTGCCAAAGAAAGACGCGTCCTTCCCCTTGAAGACAAAACAGGCATGCGCATAGACATCATCTTCGGAGCCCTTCCCTATGAAGAACACGCCATCAAGCGCGCCGTGACCCGGACAGTCGGAAACGCGACCGTCAAGCTTTGCGCCGTAGAAGACTTGATCGTACACAAGAACATCTCG
>JBBTGF010000039.1:6574-12317 GCA_038041525.1 Elusimicrobiota bacterium
TAGCAAAGGAATAAAGACCGGTCCGATCTTGAAGGCATATTCCGGCGTAGCGGCCGCTCGATCGACCGCGCCTATTTAGAACCTATCTTGCAAAGCCTCGCCAAAGAGCTCGACAAACCGGAAATCTGGGACGACTACCAGGCTCTCTTAAAACTCATCCCACAACCTTAACGCCTCGGGCTCACCCCTGACGAAAGCGGGTAAAATTGACCACGCGGTTACGCCCGGCGTTCTTAGCGTAATAGAGCGCTTGGTCTGCGGCGCGGATCAAGCCGCCGGCGTCCATGGCGTCACGCGGGTAAAAAGCGATACCGATAGAGATGGTACATCGGACCTCTTCTCCCGTCGAAGCGGTGAACCTCTCGTTCTCGATGGCCTGCCTGATCGATTCCGCTTTGCGCTCGACGCCTTCGGCGTTAGCTCTGGGCAAGACCACCGCGAACTCCTCGCCGCCGTAACGGGCGACAAAATCGGTCTCATAGACGCTAGCGGCGATGACTCCGGCCACCCGCCGCAATACCTGGTCGCCGAACTGATGCCCCCATTTATCGTTCAATGACTTGAAATGATCGATATCAAGGATCAAGAGCCCCAGGCTCGTCTTGAATCCCCGCGCGCGCACCACCTCCTCTTGGATACGCTCATCGAACATACCCCGGCGCAGCACGCCGGTCAAACCATCGATGCGCGAGAGTTGCTCGACCTCGTCAAAACTCATGGCCTTGATGAGACCGAATTTGAGCACCTCGGATAACATGCGCGCCGAAAGCATCAACTCTTGGACCATGGCGGGATCGCGCGCCGAATTGACCGCGAGGTTGCCCACGAAATAACCCAGCGATTCAGCTTCAGCCACCACCGGGATGATAAGATGCTGCTTGCGGTCGCTATCGCTTTTAACCTGCGGCCCCTGCTCCTTGCCCAAGAATCTCTCCAGAGCGTCCTTATCCTTTTCCGTGGCAAGCCACAGACGCTGCCTGATCTTAGCCTCATAAGCGCCACCTTCTTTCTGGCGCACGAACAAGATGTACGCACCCACCTGCGGCATGGCTCGCTTGAAATCCTTATCCAAGACCCGTTTCATCTGCTCGAAATTGACGCATTCGGCGAGATTGCGCGCGGCATTGTACAGCGCCCAATTTTCCTTGAGCTTGACATCTTGGCTGACCATCTCGGCTTTGATGCGCACGATATCGTCTTGACAGCGCCGGACAGACTCCTGAAGCTCATGATCCTGCCTCACCATCGCTAAACGCCGCTGCCGGGCAGCGAAAGAAAAATACCGGTAGAAGAAACCCATCTCAACGATGAACAGCAACGAACCGGCGCCGATCCACAGGGCAACTGGCGCGGGCAACGTCACATCATGACTATGCCCGAGATAGCTGCCCAAACACGCCGCGATCCAAAGTGCGAGGCCCATCACCGCCAGCGGTTTGAAATATCTGTCTTTGCACGCCGGGATCACGGCCGCCATGATGGCTAAAACGCCTAAAGACAAGGAGCCGAGCAATATTCCCATATCAATAACTGATGACGCGGTTGCGCCCAGACCCCTTCGCCACGTAAAGCCGCTCATCAGCGGCACGCAGCAACTGCCCCGGACTTGTGGTCTCATCCGGGAAAGACGCGATCCCCACGGAAATCGTCACATGCAAGTCATGTCCCCCGGCTTGACAGACTTGCCGATCGATAGCATCACGCACCAGTTCCAAAACCTCGGCGGCTCGGGCTTTCTGCGTCTCCGGCATGACGATAGCGAACTCCTCACCGCCGTAACGCGCGACGAAATCCACCTCGCGCACCGTGGTCTTTAAAATGTTGACCAACCACTTAAGCAATGCGTCGCCGACCTGATGACCATAAGTATCGTTGAACTTCTTGAAATGATCGATGTCGATGAGCGCTAAGGACAAAGGCAACCCGTAACGGCTGGCACGGGCACACTCTTGGATGAGCTTCTCATCGAAGATCTTTCGGGCGTAAGCCCCGGTCAGCGCGTCGTGGATCGCCATCTCACGGACCTGGGCATGCAGGCGTGAATTCTCGAACGCCAGATTGGCCAGCACCGCATAGAGGTCGATGACGCGCATATCCTCCTCGCTGAAAGCGTCAGGCACGGCAGATTGCACCTTGATCATGCCGCGCTTGCCGCCATTGTATGCATCGACGATGGGTGCGGCCACCAAAGAACGCTCCCCATGCGCAGGGTCGACCCCCTCGTCGAAATAGGCGCGGAAGCGCTGGTCTTTAGCGCCATGCGTCACCAGCAGCGACGCTCTATGGTCCTTGACCCAAAGTTCATAAAGATCGAGTTGCTCGTCGCTAAGGGCGTCGAACCACAAGATATCGGCCTGTTTACCCGGGAAATTGAGCGCCACCGCGTCAGCGAGCGCGGACTCGATATTAGCCGGGTTGAAACTCTTGCCGATGGCGACAACGCCTTGCACGAGCCTGGCGCGTAACTCGTTCTGCGCGGCCAATGCCGCAGCTTCATCCTGATAACGCTGCCGCTCGCGCTGACGCTCGGCGAGCTCGGTTAAAGCCGCGTCGATGGCCTCGCCAACCCTGCGCTTCTCGTGCTTCATACTGCCGACGACATGGGCTGCCCAATATATCAGCCACCATAGCAAGACCATCTCGATGCCGACCCAAAGCCCGACATTGCCTCTGAACACCAAGATGATACCGGCGCCCAAGATCGTGACTAAGAACGAATAGAGCTGCCCTGTCTCAAGCTTCATCGTAATGACCGCACTCAAACATAACGCGAGCGCAAGCAGGAAGAACGCCGGCGCGTCTTGATGCGCTACGATGCAGGCCGCAGCGATGGCCATGAACGCCAGCGCATGCGCGGCGACGATAAGATTACGAGCGAACGCTCCCAAGGCGATAAGCACCCCCTCCCCATAACATTACCCTCCTACACGGATTTTTGCAACGCGCAAAACCGTCCGCAAGTGATAACATGATTATCTACGGGGGCGAAAGGGTTCGACATTTGTGGATTCCTCGCTACCTCAGGCCCTAGTTGACCGAAGGCTAGGTTAAAATCGGTCACAACAGTACCTGTCAACAACACAGGCTACGCTTGGGCAGCCGCTTAATAAACGGCTAGTCTACGTCGTTAGAGGCTACGCCCTCTAATCTCATAACGGCGTCACAAACGAGGGCTAGGATGCCGGTGAGTCAAACAGCCTCCAGCCGGCATGCGAAACGCTAAGGCGACTTTCCGGTTCCGCCTCCGGGCGGGACCTGCTCCTCCAGGGGGCCGGATCGTATTTCTGGAGGATAAGCCTGTAAATGTCGCGGGATGAGACTTATGGACGCGAGTTCAATTCTCGCCGCCTCCACCATTTATAACGATGAGATCAGAATATTGCCGTCGCGTCCATATCATCGACGAATTACGCCACCACCTGCCTTATTCGGTGACCAGCGTCGCGGTGAGCATCTGCGTCTTGGGCGTGCTCTGGGGCTTGATGGGTGAGATGCGTTTCAGCTATGCCGCGCGCGGTCTTTTCCATGTCTTCCACCCCTTGCATCTGCTCTTTAGCGCCACGACCACGGCCGCCATGTTCTGGCGCTATGACAAGAACCTGGTCAAAGCGCTCATCGTAGGGCTGTTAGGCTCACTCGTCGTCTGCGCCGCCAGCGACATCGCCATCCCCTACCTCGCCGGCGTGCTCTTAGGCGTCGGCATGGATCTGCATATCTGCATCATCGAACACTGGCAGATGGAAGTCCCCTTCGCGGTCTTTGGTATTTTCTTAGGCATTGCGATGCCCTCGACCATTAAAACGACCTCCCTGTCGCATTCCGCCCACGTATTCACCAGCTCGATGGCTTCCATCCTTTACCTGGTCTCCTTCGGGCTTACCGACTGGTTATCCGCTATCGGCATGGTCTTCATCTACACCTTGATCGCCGTCGTCTTGCCCTGCTGCACCAGCGACATCGTGTTCCCCCTGTTTTTAACCTCACAACCCGCGCACGTCCATGACGGCCAAGGTTCGGAACATCTCGGCCACAACCACTGAAGGCTTAACCGTCATTTTTAATTACTAGAATAGCCCTTAACCCGACATGACAAGGGAGGGGCTATGCCGGTAAAACCTACGCTGACACAGAGCGCATCCACAAAAACCTGGATCGCGGCCGACGGCCTGCCCGTCGGTTATCCCGATTTCCTGCGCGCTTTAGTGACCGAATTCGAACCCAGGCGCCACGGCATCCTTGAACGAAGACGCCAGGTCTTGAGCGCCTGGCACATGGGCCACCCCACCGGATATCTCCCCGAAAGCGCGGCCACCCGGGGCGATTGGAAACTGACGTTACCCTCCTGGGCCCAAGACCAACGCAACCAGATCACCGGACCCGCCGACAAGGTCAAATATCTTCTAGGTATGTGCAATTCAAGCGACCCCGGCTGCATGCCTGACGGGGAGGATTCCATCTCGACTGATTGGGTCAATGTGCGCGCCGCGCAACAAAACACCGTCTCGGCCATCAAAGGCAGCCTCTCCTATACGGATACCGAGACCAAACAGGTCAAGACCCTCAAAGCCAATGACCAGGTCATCTACTACCGACCCAGGGGGCTGCTGCTGGAAGAAACCCATGCCCTGCAAGGTCAGGCCATCTCGGCTTCCATCTTCGATATCAGCATGATCTTCTACCAGACGGTCGCCGAACGCAAATCGGCCGCGCTTGAGCCGGCGAAACAACGCAGGCTCTGTTTCTATATCCCTAAGAACGAATCCGCCGAAGAGGCCGCTTGGTGGAGCGACTTGATCGCCAGGATGGAAACGCTCTGTGGCATCCCCGTCGGCACGACTAAGATCATGTACCTGATCGAATCCCTCCCCGCCGCCTACCAAGTCGAGGAGATCATCGACGCGGCCCGCCGCCACGTCATCGGCCTCAATCTCGGACGCTGGGATTATATGGCGAGCTTGTTACATTTTAAATTCAAAGACCCTGATTGGATACTTCCGGACAGGAACACCATCCCTCACGACATCGCGTTCTTCCAAAACCTGCGCGTACGTTTAGTCGACGCCTGCCACCGCCGCGGTATCTTGGCCATCGGCGGCATGACGGCGCTCTTCCCGGACAGAAAAGACCACGAAGTCAACGCGTGCGCCGCCCTATGCTTAGCGGCAGACAAAAAGAACGAGGCCATCTTAGGTTTTGATGGCGCATGGACCGGACATCCCGACCAACATGAAGGCGCCATCAGCCAATTCCCCGCCCCCAATCAATTACACGTCACGCATCCGCAAGCCCCCAAACATCTAGACCTGGTCCCCTCGCCTACAGGTATCGGGCGCGTGAGCTTAGCCGGCACGCAAGACGCAGTCCGCACTGTCATCGAATACCGCTACGGCGTGCTCGCGGGCCTGGGCGCGCGGCTCATCAAGGGTTATGACCACAAGGGCGCCCTGATCGGTGGCTTCATGGAAGATCTAGCCACAGACAGGATCTACCGCACCATGTTGGCACAGCGCCTCTACCATGCGACGATGACCCAGGAGGGTACAAAGATAACGCTCTCCGCGCTCTCCAAAGTCTTCGATGCAGAGCTCGCCAAGATACTCAAGGAACACGATAAAGACGCTGATGCGGCCACGGTCAAAGAACGCTATGTGCAAGCCCGGATGTCGGCTGAAAAGATGACTGACCCGCAAGGATTTCTACAGTCGTAACCTCATGATAAAAGGCAACAAGCACGACGAGTCAG
>JBBTGF010000040.1:0-1908 GCA_038041525.1 Elusimicrobiota bacterium
ATTTACTGACAGAAACAAAAAGGCTCGGATTTATCAATGTCGCTGGAATAAAATCTACCGCCAAAACCCACCGAAAAGGCATAAAAAATACAATGAAAAAAATTAAATTCTTAAATCTCATGGTCCACCCCCAGGTAAATAAATATGCCAATGGCTGGCCTCGCGATGTGCCAATAAGTTTAACCTAGAAATTAATGAAAACAAAAAAGTTTCTTCCAAAGTATTAACCTGCTGATTCAGACCGGTTAATGTATTTATATCGCAACTTATTCCAAGCCTATGAAACTTATGGGGCCTTTGCCAATCGCCATTCATATCGAATAAGCCACCGTTCGGAAGGCTCATGTCATTGATTCGCAGTTGATGTCCCGGAAAACGGCTCGCATAATGAAAGGATAAATCTATAATCACCTGATTAAATCCCTGCAGTCCATAATGATTGTGATCCTGTATGCTTAAAGGCGGTCCTAAGTGGAATACGGTTCCTCCTACCTTCGTGTAAAAAGTGGAATCCGCTAGCAACGCCAATCCCGGCACGGACACGATCAAATCTTGAGATTGCTGAGGGGCGCCAGCGGCCGAAGCTATGACAGTCTCTATCCCACTAAAGACACTGGCAGTATAGGTAACGGAACAAACGCCATCGCTTCCCGTCGTGCAAGACGAGGCGGAAAACGCTCCTACTGGTCTAGCGGCATCATGATCGTGACCGCCGGAACCAGGTAAAGCCTGAGCTTGGAAGCTGACCGTCGCATTGGCTTTGGGATTGCCGTCTTCTCGAAGCGTGACCGTTGCCTGAGCTTGTCCTTGAGGCGCGATGGATGCAGGGGTTATCGCCAAATCTAAGGCGAATGCTGGCTGTTGCCCAACCACATGGATATTAGCTAAGTGAAGATTCTCCTGCGCGCCCGGACCATAAAATAATGATGTATGCTCCTGACTCCCCTGGACATCCGCGAAGACGCCCTCTCGCACAAATGCTCCTTCCCCCATGCCGGACGCAAGCATCCATTGCTCATATATTCCTGCTTGAGCGCCATCAGCATCAAAAAGCCGCTAACAAGCGGGTACTGATGTAACGTTGAGAAAATATTCATCTTGCGTTCTTTCATCATACGGGCCGTAAGAAAGAAGTTTGGAATAAGTATGCACCCACAAAGCTCCTGAAGTCAGACGCCTAGCCTGGCAAACGCTATGAAACTCAGACCAAAATGGAGGTGGCAAAGACCTGTTAAATTCGACATTTTCCAAAAGAACACCACTAGAATTAGTCGAATCAAATATGTTCGATAAACCAGGTTCTTTGACGCCTAAAGAAAAATCACCCAAATTGACCGGGTGATTGGCGGAAATCACGGCACTGGCATACAGCAATAATCCCTCGTCGGCAAGGATACTGATTTCTACCGGCGAAGAACTTAGGCTTGCTGTCACAAAAGAACTCTCGCCAGGACTTAAAGAACCTAAGGGATGATTAAACCGTCTTACGATATACTCTGGCAGTTCTAAAGCGGCAAGAATCTCATTAAGCTCGACGTCTTTGGCGGATGCCACTTGAAGAAATTCCTGTACTGTACGCACGGAACGATTTTTTATCTGCTTTGTTTCATCCCCGATCAGATTCAACCCCAGATTGCCCCTTAAAATAAGTCCGGAAAGATTATTGGAAGTAACGATCAAAGCATACTGTGATTCCCTGCCATCATTCATGGCGATAACAGTGTTTTGCGAGGCTGGAACAAAGGCTGGCTGCCCACAACAGACATCATCCACCAGAATGCCTACGCCCATGGCTTCTGTGTTGAAGTTATCAGGGATAGCGATCTTGTTGTGTTCGATTGTAGTGTTCTGCGCGTTTAGAGCCAGGATGCCCGCCATGGAGAAAGCAGACAAAGTATCAGGAACCGC
>JBBTGF010000041.1:0-1770 GCA_038041525.1 Elusimicrobiota bacterium
AGCGATAGTGCGCAAACGCCAGAGCGCGCGCAGCGACGAGAGCGTGAAAGCGATAAAACCGCTCGCGTCGATGATCACGATCTCATCGACTGCCGAGATGAGACGCAATAGCGGCGCGTTACCGGCAAAAGTCAGGAAAATCATCTTGACATCGGGATGGTCCGCTTTGAGCCTGGCCACTAACGGCATCGCCTCGACGATACTGCCCATGCCGAGGAATTTGGCGATCACCAGTTTACGCAAGGGACCGGCATCGCCGGCTCGCGGACGTGTAACCGCTGACATGAATAGACGCAGTAGAACGACCAAAGGCCGCCCCAGCCATTTATCGAGCCAAACCATCAACAGTGGTTGCATATCAAACCCACCAAAACGACTTAAAAACAGTCATCGTGGTTAATATATTAAACTTTCCCATGATGACTGGCAATGCGTTACGTACCGCTTGCGCCGTATGCGCGCAAGAAAACGCCGGTCCGCTGTTGACGGTCAATGGATTCACCTTGCGGCGCTGCCAGGCCTGCGACTTCATGTTCACCGAGCGGCAGCCTTCGGCCGCCGAGCTTGAAAGCTACTATGGCAGGGAATATTTCGAGGGAGGCAACCGGCCCTACGGATACCATGGATACGACGGTCTACAGGAACAGAAATCCGCGACCTTCAGACTGCGACTCACCACGCTGACGACACAGCTCCCGCGCAAGGGCCGTTTGCTCGACGTCGGCTGCGGGACGGGCATCTTCGTGCGATGCGCCATCGCACAAGGCTGGAACGCGTATGGTATCGACGTTTCGCGATATGCCGTTACTGCCGCCAATGAGCATTCCCCGGGGCGCTTCCACGCATGCCAGATCAAAGACGCCCCCTATGGCGCCTCGACTTTTGATGCCATCGCGGCGCTGGATTGCCTGGAACACTCACCCGATCCCATAGGGATGCTCGGCGCCTGCGCGCGGCTGCTCAAACCCGAGGGACTACTGCTCATCGAGACTCCCAACGCCTCCGGCCTGCTCTTTAAACTGATGGGCCGCCACTGGCCTTACCTGACGCCGCCCGAACATCTTTGCTATTTCGGACCCAGGAACCTCGCGAAAGCCTTGAGTTCTTGCGGCATGCGCGTACTCAAATGGCGACCGAGTTGCAAAGTCATGACCTTGCCTTATATCAAGGACGGACTCTGCGCCACTAACCCCAGACTCGCCGCGCTGCTCGCCCCCCTCACCAAGATACCCGCGCTCGCTAACGCGCTCATCAAGGTGCCGACAGGCTCGTTCTGGGCCTTGGCGGTAAAAAATACCTAGAATAAAAGTAATGTCTTCATGGCAACGCTTCAAGACTTCATTTCTTAAGAACGAATTCCTGCTGATATTCCTCACCGCTCTATGCCTACGCGCTTTGGCGGGGTGTCTCATCATCAGTACTGGTGATGATATCGGTGAAGGTATCCGCGAAGCCGAAGAGATCTTGGCGGGTAACGGATTGGTCACCAGCATGTTACCCGAGCCGCAGGCGTTTCGTAACGTGCATCCGCCCATCTTCCCCTATTCATTGGCAGCCAGCTTTAAACTCTTCGGTCATTCGCTCGAACCGCTACGCGGCATCTACATACTCATCGCCGCGCTCGCCTGTCTGCTACTTGCCGACATCGGTAAACGCACGATGGGCAGGGCCGGAACTCTCGCGGGCTGGGTGCTGGCGCTGTATCCGGCGCAGATCTTCTGGTCAAGCCGCGTCAATCCCTTCAACCTGATGTATTCCCTCATCGTATTG
>JBBTGF010000042.1:0-2946 GCA_038041525.1 Elusimicrobiota bacterium
GGATGCAGTCCGGTAGCGCGCGGGATTGACAAAACCCAATGATGCGATGCGTGAGTCGCGCACGCCGAAGTCCCAACATGCCTGGAATTTCGCGGTGCCTACGACCTGGCCAGCCGAGACATCGATGGAAACATTTTTACTGCAATACCTGTAGGTCTGGCCGCCTGTCGTATAGGTCGAACAACCGCTGAATGAACCGATCTGGCTCGCCCAACCGTTATCGAGGGTCAGCACATGCAGGAAATAAGCGCCTAATTCCTTGCATGGGGAAAAATTAAGCGAATAATCCGTCGTGCTTAGAGTGAGGTTCTCTGATTGTGCGATCAAAGTCAGGCGCGCGTCAGCGGGAAAATAGATGGTGGCTGTCGATCCCGCGACCCCGCAAAAGTAGAGATGTTTGGTGGGCAAGGTGTGTCCGGTCGGGTTCAAATTACCCAAGGGCGCGATACCTAGGAAATCAGCCATGGCGATGGGCGCGGTGGAGAATATCGCTCCTGCGGAGCAAGAAGCCAACGTCGAAGCGCCGGACCATGCCGAGCCAGGAGCGCCGGTCGTGGTGGTCTGTTCGCTGGCTTTGCTCATGACTGCTTCGGCGTGTTTAGAGACCGCGCGCCCCAGACCCAGATGCAGTCCGGCAGCGGCGATCCCGCAGCCGAGAAAGAGCAAGCCGGTTATCAGTAGTTCGATCTGCTTAAAAGACATAAAGATTGATGAACGCGTTGATGACGAATTCGAGTCCCGTGGAGCTGACCTTTGTCCTATCCTCCTCTAATGATACGACATAGGGGCCGACGTCGAGACCGAAGGAGGCGCGCCGCAGCGTGAAGAATTCGGCGCCTACGAAAGCGCCGCTGGCGAAACCCGAGGTCTTATAAGTAGCGTTTTTCGAGGTTACATAAGCCGTTTCCGCGCCTATAAATGGCCAGACTTTTCTGGCGGCTAAAAGATATCTTTGCGCGCGCAGGCCGATGACGTCGGAGGTGATATCCCCGAACCGGTCGGAGTCGTATTTATCTGTCAAATAGCGCGCTTCCAGGGCCCAAGCGGGCGAGATGTTGTAGTGGATGCCGATGCCCGTATAAGGGATGGTGATAGCGAGGTTGGGGATCGCTGCGGTCGCTTTGCCGACATAGCATAGAAAGAATGTCAGGATAGCGATGCGGTAAAGGGTCGCATGCATGGAATTAATTATATATAGCATTGGAAAGACCGTAGGAGTCCTGATTTTTAGACGCCTTTAAATTTACATAAAAATAGCGGTTGATTCTGGGATAATATCACCATGATACTCCTTAGATTACGTCAAATATTGCTATCGTCCGGTTTCTTTTTATTTTGCGCTATCGCAGCGTCTGGCGCGGACGCCGTTATCCCGATACCGCGAGTCTTGGATGAGTTGATGACCTTTCATCCGTCCTGGATGACGCGCTCGGTGACGAGTCACGACCCTACGGGAGGCAATGGTGACGGCAACGGCGACGGTATCGCGCACGAGGGCGAGTATCGGGCGCTGTTCCATGACAAAGGGGAGGGTCGCATCTTGCGTTTATGGATGACGGTGGATTTAAAGGACATTGAGCGCGATTATCGGGAACTTTGGGTCATCGTCGATGGGGTTACGGTCTATCGTGGCAAACCCGTGGATTTTTTTGAAGGAAGAGGCCCTTGGAAGGCGCCGCTGGTCTTGGGTCGCGAGGCGTCGTCGGGCGCTTATACGAGCTATGTGCCTTTCGCGTATACGCGCGAGGCGAAGATACTTTTCTTGGGTAACCCGCATTATTTCCAGGTCACTTACCGGCAAGGGGCAGGAGCCTCGCAAGGACCGACGGCTGAAGAGACTGCGCGTTTCCTTTCTGAAAAATGGTGGGAGAGCGCGCCGGAGACAGCACAGGCGGGGGTAGTCGCGAAGAATAAACCTTTGTTATTGGCCAAAGGTCCGGGGACTGTAGCGCAGTTGTCCGTGCGTTGCGACCCGCAGAGCTTAGGCGACCTTAAGGTGCGCATCGGCAAACAGGATGCCGTCCCCTTGGCGTTCTTTTTTGGCCTAGCTAGCGCGACGCCGGATAAAGGCGAGGTCTGGGCATGGGTGCAAGACGCCATTCATTCCATAAATCCCGGGGATCGACTGCTTGTCACGAGATTACCGGTACCTTTGCAATCTGGTGAAGAGCTTACGCTCACGACCGTTGAAGGGGATCCTGTCATCGTCAAATACGGCATCGCCGTCTCGCCTGTGGTCAAACCGTATGTCAGACTCCTGACGCAATACCGGCAGCAAGATGGCCCCGGGAAAAGAACGACGATGCCATTCTTCGCTGCAGAGGGCGCTTTACAGGTCGTCTCGTTCGCCGAGGAGATCATCGGCGGTAAGCCCGATAGCCGTCTCTATCTCGAGGGTGACGAGATGATCCGTATCGATGGCATGGAATATCCCTACCAGTTCGGGACCGGGACCGAGGATTATTACAACGGCGGCTGGTATTTCAGTGGTACGCACAGTAATCCATTGACCGGCATGCCGCGTTTCTTCGTCAATCAGCCGTGGGATGGCTGGAAGCGCGCTTTCTATGACATCTCGATGTACCGCCATCACGTCCTTGACCCGGTCGTGGGCCGCGCGGGGATGCGTTTGGGGCACTAAGCCGGTGAGTTCGGTGATTACACACCGGTGCGTTACCGGACGCTGACACTGGCGTATGCGTTCGATGACTATACAGTCGTCGCGGATCGGGATATCCCGCTTTCCGCCGTCAAGTCGCAGATGCATGCGCCGCAACAGGTCAATTCGGCCGTGGACGGTGAGTATGATCAAGAGTCGCGCGGTTTTGCGGTGCGTTACGCTAAAGGACTCTCGGAGACGACCGTCGCTTGTCCGCGTGGTGGGGCAGACGGGCTGCTATTGGTACGTCGCTATGACGCCGGAGTCGCGGGCCAGGAGTTCGGCCG
>JBBTGF010000043.1:0-3893 GCA_038041525.1 Elusimicrobiota bacterium
GGCGTCTAACGCCTGCGGCGTCGGCTTGTTATTGGATGCCGCTGGTAAAGACCAATACGCGGGAAATTTTGGCGCGGGGATGGGATTTAGCGGATGGGACCAAATCAGACAGGCACAGGGAGTGGCGCTGTTGCTCGATAGCGGCGGTGTCGAGGATTTCGTCATCACGACGGTGGACAAGAAGCCATGGAAGCGCCGCGATATCGGTCTAGGTTCAGGTCTTTGGCAGGCAGTGTTCGCAGAGGAGAGTCCGCGTGCGCCGGTAAGACAGGAGCCAGGCTATTCGCTTGAGCGCAGGCAGCAAGAAAGCGGTCATCTGCAAGCACGGTATCAAGCGTTGCAGCGATACCACGGGCGCACGCGCTTAAGTGAGCAGCTTGCGCTCTCCGGTCTTTGGGGCGGGGGGGATGAGTGGTGCAGGCGCGCTAAGCGTGACTTGTGGGACGCCGCGACTGTGGCGCGCACTCAAGAGTTCATGAGCCTGCTTGAACCGCACGATGTCTTCGCTTTCCTTAATATGTTCGAGGTTTTCGTCAAGCTGGGTCCCGCCTCCGTGCCCGAAGCGCTTGCTTCGTTGCAGGGGTTGACTGACAAGAGTCGCAGCCGCGTTCTATATTTCTTGGCGCAGCGCAGGGATCCCGGGGCGGCGCCGGCATTCGTCGAGCGTCTCAAGGATGGGTCCGCGTCGGTGCGTCTGCAGGCGGCGCGCGGCCTGGCGCGTTTGGGCGACAAGGCTTATGTCAAGAAACTCGATGCTTTGCGCGCGGGTCTTGAGCCTTATGCTGCCGCAAAGGTCAAAGCTTGGTTCTTGGATAATGACAAATCGGATATGCTTGAGGTCTTGTTCGCTATGGGCTTGGAGGCCGGTTCATGGGAGACGTATTTTAGCGGCTTACCGACCGATGCGCCCGATGCGCGTCAAGCGCAGGCTGCGGCGGATCATCTGGCTTCGCGCCAAGATAGTTTCAAGGCATGGGTCGCGCAGCGCCGCGAAGGGGCCGAGGCTTCCCGTTTGATGACGAGCGCTCTTGCCGATGTGATGAGCGATACTGACAGAGACGTGCGCCGCTGGGCGCTGGCGGGCCTGGCTTGGGCCGGGGATCCGCAAGCGTGCGCTATCGCCTTGCAGCGGCTCGATGACGCCGATTTCATGGTGCGCGAGACTGCGGTCAGGGTCTTGCGCGACCTGGGCGTGAAATCCTGTAAAGGGTTGAAAAACGCGGCTGACGGTGATATACGCAGCGCGCGGCTGGCGCAGAAAGCGGTTTTGGGGATATAGGTTATTTCGTTTGGGTCGACTCGCCGCCGGCAGCGGGCGCTTCCCCGATATATTCCGTTTCTTTTTGTGAGGTTTTCTGGTCATCGGTGACGGCGCTCGTCCCCGAGGTCATCAAGTCATAGAGTTCGCCTTGGCAGCGCGCCATATCCTTGATCGCCATCTCGAAATCTTGTGTGTTGTCGTAGAGGCATTGCATCTGCTTGTCGACCCATGCGGTGTTGGGGTTCGACAGATAAGTCATCTTGACATTACAGGCGTTGTCTTTGGGACCGACGATGTCGTAGCGATAGACCATGGATCCTGATACGGTCTTGGTGACCGAAGCTTCTTTGCATTGTTTGAAATAATCTTTAAAACAGTCTTCAGTCGAGCAAGCGGAAGTCAGCGTCACCGCCTTCTTGCCTTCAGCGCCTGTCGCTTCGGCGGGTTTGGCGTCGCTAGCGCCCCAGACGAGATTCTTGCTGATCCAACCCTCGAAGCCTTCGCCGGATTTGACCTTGAGCCAGTCTTTTTTATTTTCTAGCAATGCGAAGGTGTAGCGCTTCTTCACCAGCCACGCCTTTTTGTCTTTGACGCTGGGCCCGGAGCGGACGTTGGCTGAATTGGCTTTGACGACCAAACAAGACCCTGCTTCCACCAGAGGCGCGCTCACCCAACCCGTGTCGCCTTCGAAATCTTTGACCTGGTACCAGTCGCCTTGTTTTTTGACGATTTCCAGCGGCATATAGCGTACTACCTGCCAGAGCGTCTTGCGGTCCTGGCCGGGGCCTTCGCGCACGTTGATCTTGTTGTTCTTGACGCAGACAAAATCAGCGGCGCCCGCCAGCGGCGTGAGCGTCAATAGGACAGCGAGGACGCGGTGCATGTTCAACAGACAATTCCTTCCTTGTATTAGTCTAACTGCTATGTTCCAAGCACCGCAACCGCTAATTGGTAAAATAAGATTCCTGTCAGATGTGCGAGCAGGCGGCGTCAGCCCGTAAGGGCCGCATATAAAGACTTCCTCTGCAGGGGGTTCAGCGAAGCCAATAGCGCCAAGCGAAGCGGCGCTGTTGGCGAGCGACGAAGAAACGGGGGGCGCAGCCCCCCTTGTAAAGCGGCCCCCGCCGACGAAGGCGGGGGCGAAGCCCGTAAGGGCCGCGTATCAAGGCCGAGGTGGCGGAATTGGTAGACGCACAGGTCTCAAAAACCTGCGATCCTCGCGGTCATGAGGGTTCGATTCCCTCCCTCGGCAATACCTATCATCACGCAGCAACGATAAACCTGCCCGATTGCTCAACGGACGCGTATTGACGGGAATCGAAGGGGGACTTAGTTTTGCGCTTCCGGAACCGTTTCCGGGATGCTTTCGACAGGGCGGGTATTTTGAGAGTCAGCGTTCTCGACGATTCGTGGCATCTCTTTGCGCGTGTCAAGCCAGCTAAAAAGATATCGGCTTATCCGGTAGACCGCGTAGGTCATGAAGTATGCTCCGATGACGTCCATGGTGTAGTGGTTGCGCGCTAGTAATACGCATGAGCCCATGACGATAGATTCGCACAAGAAGACGGCTTTTACCCAAGGGATGGTATAGATAAGGAAGAATAGGAACGGGATTCCCGTATGGCCGGAGAAGAAGTTCTCGTTATTGAAAGCCAACACCCCTTTCATGGCCGAGAACACCGCGGTGGTACGCGTCATGTCGATGTTGCCGGTCGGCGGTCCGAGCGGGGTTAGTATCAGGAAGATGACCCGCACTCCGATGAACAGGCTGATAGTCGACATGATGTAAGGCAGTCTTCTTGGGTAGTAGAGGAAAGTGACGATCAAAGGGAATATGTGTAATGCCAGCCAGGCGTATGAGATAACCGCGGTCACGTCCCAGCGGGGCAGGATCTCTAAGAATAGGTCAGTGCTGGAGGGGACGACGATGCGGTCCACGTAACGTCCGCCGATAGCGTAAAAATAGAACATCAGCGTGAACATGGCCACGGCGCCGGCGAAGAAGATGACGAAGTTCGGATGGCGCACTTGCCGCCATTCGTTCTTGATGTCGATGATGCGGCCGCCCCGCGTCAAAGACGCCCAGAAGGTCTTGAGCGTGACGCCAGGCTCCCGGGATTTGTTCATGACATAAAGATGATACCGAATTCCAGGCATGTGGTTCTAGAGATGATACAAAGGTCATGGGAGCGCATGTGACGATGGAATGAAGTAAGTAAAAATTATCAGAATTTCCATAGGTCTTTCGGGCAATTTCTTATAGGTCTCTTAGTCCCATCTGTTTAGGACCTGAGACCCTGGGTCTATTCTTGTAATCCCAGCAAACTATCAGTACGCATGTTCCATAAGCTCCTTAGTCTTGGTCTGTCTTTCCTGGTATTATGTCAATCGACGCCTTTACGAGCGGCGCGTCAGGAACGACTAGCTTACAGCCATGATCTCGCCTCAAACCCGGAGCGCGCGCTTAAAATCGAACAGGAGTTCTTTGATGGAGCGGTTGTGGCCGCGCCGGTCATTGTCTCACCCGTAGCATTGGCTGGTACTGTCATTTGTTCCCGGGAATTGGGAGGTCCAGAAGTCTGCAAACCGGTCGAGGAGAAGAAGCCAAAACCTGGTTATTCCGATCCTGATG
>JBBTGF010000044.1:0-4912 GCA_038041525.1 Elusimicrobiota bacterium
CGACGCGGCGCTGATCGAGGATGCCTACCAAGACGCAGCCCCTCGCTTTGAGCGCACCTTCAGCATACGCCAAAAAGATTTTTTCAGCATGAGCGCCCAAGAGATCACGGCGCGTTATTGCCGCGCCGTGCGCGAGCGGCGCATCAAGCGGCTACTCTATTGGGTAGACCCGCAAGGCGACTGGATCAAAGATTTCGCGGTATTAAGACAAGTGTCGATATCGCTACAAGGCTGTAACCTGATCCTTGCGTCAGCCGCGACGCCGCAGGCCCCTACGCCCGGGGTATCCCGCCACTGGCAACTCTGGTTGCTGCGTATCCTGGCGCTGACCTTGACGCTTGCCGTCTGCTACTTATTGAAGCGGAACCTGCCGCTGCCCGCATACTATCTACTCTGCCTTAGTTTGGGCGCCGCCATCTGGACCCTGTTACAGAAGGACTCTTTCACTACTCAAAGTGAACCATTGAGGATCGTTAGCGCGGCATTCATCCTGCCCTTATTAGGCAGATATCTTTCCATCACTTCAGACGAACCCACGCGGCGCGTGCGCCTGGGTGCGCTCTTGGGCGCACTTGCCGCCATGGCGGCGTGGCTACGCTTGGAAGGCGCCTTGCCGGTATCCGCTTGGGAACATGCACTGCGCGATTCCCTAGTCTTGAATGGATTGCTGCGTCCGCGCATCATGGAGGTCATCGGCTGGTTCTTTTGCGCGCTATGCTTGGATGCGTCGCGACGCTCACGCAAGCCCGCGCCGGCGGCCATGCTACTGGCTGTCTTAGGGCCCATCGCCGCGTTCAACGGTTTCCTGCACGCACACGCGCCTCTTGAAACGATCATCGCGCGCAGCGCCGAGGCATTCTTCGCCGCCGTCATGCTTAACGCCATCTGGCGCAACCTTGGACGCTTGCGCTCAACCGAGGACTACGTGCTCATCATCAGCTATGCGGGCAAAGGGAATTTCGGCGATGACTGGCTCTACGAACGCTTTCAGGCCTCGCTTGCTGACGACCATCGGACGGCGGGACTCCGTTCTATCAGCCTGCGCGATTGCCTGGCAGACCCGCTCAAAACGTTGCATGTCAGACGCGTCATCTTCATCGGCGGGCTGCTCCAAGACGCCACGAGCGTCAGGAGCTTCTTCTATTATTGGACCCTGCTAGCCACCGGCGCCCTATTCTACCGAGGCCGCGTGACGCATTACAGTTGCGGCATCGGCCCGTTGCAAAACGCTTTCTGCCGCAAGGCGCTGGCTCGTCTGCTATTTTGGGAATCGATGACGGATGTTGTCTGGGTCCCCAGAGACGCCACTTCTTGGAAGACTCTGAAAACCTTCGCATCCCAAACCGTGACTTTCCCTGCGCCCGATAGCGCTTTCGGCGACCCGCGCTGGCACATGCCCAAGCATACCCAACAGCGCCTGGGCATCGCGATCAATGCTCGGGAAACGGTCCCCCGGATGATGCGCGATCTCATAGAGTTGGCAGAGGATATGGCGGGCCATTGCCAGGTCGTATTCTTCGCCGCCGACGCTAAACAAGATAAGAAGCTCGCGGAGAAGCTCTCGCGCGCCGCCAGCGCGTCACTATGTATCTATAGCGGTGACACCTCCTCTTTTATCGAGAAAATCTCCCGTTGCCAGGCACTGATCTCATGGCGTCTACATCCGGCCATCGCCGCCCTTGACCGGGGGATACCGGTCGGGCTCTGGTTGACGGATACACCCGCGCCCTGTCTACGCAAATTCGACGGGCTCTATATACCTGATGCAAAGGCGCACATCACGCGCTTTGATGAGCCGCACGAAGCGCGCGCTTGGGTAGAAACACAAATGAGCATCACTCTGCTAGAAAAACATGAAAACCTGGGTATCCCGATTCTCTAAAGCCTCCACCGAAGACCTGGTCACCGAGGGCCTGGGCTTATTGGCGTTCTTCATCGCGGTGAGCGTCTATCTCTTCAGTTATGACACGGCGCAGGTCAAGACGACCTTGCTAGCGATGGGCATACCCGCCCTGGCCGCATTATGGCTGATGCACCCCGCAAGCCGACGCAATGCGTTACCCAAACTGACTTTGACGGCTCCGGCCGTATTGTTTGCGGGATGGGGGTGTATCAGTACGTTCATCTTAAGCCCTTACCCCATGGCGAGCCTCCCCGAACTCGGCAAGCGCATCCTGTACATAGGACTACTTATGATCGCAGCGGCCAATGTCCGCGACTTGCGCCAAGCGCGCAAGGTCATGACCTGGGTCGCCTGCGCGGCGCTGCTCGCTTGCGCCTACGCCATCCTGCAATTCACGGATGCGATGCTGTTCATGACCGAAGGCCTTGACCTGGCCAACCAACCCAAAGGCATCGATCCGTTCCCTTGGCGCTTCTCTTTCAGATGGCAGACCATGTCGACATTCGCAAATCCTAACTTTTTCGCCGATTTTCTCATCATCATCACGCCCTGGATGTGCGTGCAAGCATACCGCAAGAAAGGCATCCATCTTTTACTGCCGCCGCTATGTCTACTTTGCTTACTACTGACAGGATCGAAGGCGGGCATCCTAGGCGTCGGTGCAGATTGCTGCATCGCCGCCGTTCTTTACAGCAAGATAGCGAGCCATCGCTTGGCGGTCGATCTGCGAAGCAGACTGCCCTTCTACGCGTCCTTGACCGGGCTCTTAGCCTTGCTCTTCATCATCGCCGCGTTGGCAATGAGCCCGCGCTCAGTCATCTTCAGGGCAGTGACCTGGGTTTCGACTTTCGAGATGGCGCGAGAAAAACCACTCACCGGCAACGGTATCGGCCTTTTCTCGGCATTGTATCCCGCCTACCGCAGACCGATGGTCTTCCACATCGAAGATGACGCGCATAACAAGCAGACGCAACACGCGGAGAATGAATATCTGCAGACTCTCTGCGAAGAAGGCATCATCGGCTTGGCCTTGCTGTGCTGGCTGATTGCCACGACATGGACTCTCATGCACAAGAACCTCCCCGGGCGCCCCGCCCATGAACAAGCGGCCGTCGCAGCTTTAGGCATCGGTTTGATCGGTGCCTTAGCGCATAATTTTGCCGACGTCAGTAGCCGTTTCGCCAGCGGCGGATTCTTCATCTATTTGTTCGCCGGCATGCTCATAGGTCTTAGTACGCATGCCGGACGCGACAGTAAAACCGAGGAACCGATACAAGCTGTGAATGCGCTGACGCGCTTGCTATGCCTATTACCGGTGGCCGCCGCTGCGGGTTATTGCGCCTATACGCTCTACCAAATGCAGCACGTCGTGTTGCACCCCGTGAGTTTCGCCGAGCATCTCACGGCGCTCGCCGCCTGGCTCACGCTAGCGACAGGCTTCGCTTGGCTACTGACAGCGTTCTATTCAAGACTGCAGGTATCCGTCAATCTGCCTGTGCTGTTAGCCGGCAGTATCGTCCTCGGCGCCTGCCTAAGTTACGGGTATAGCGGCCTGATCGCCGATATACGCCTCAATATCGCCATCGCCATGGCACGCCGCGGTCACTACGATGATTCGATCGATGATTTCAAACGCAGCATCGCGGCGCGTCCCGCGCACGCATTGACACGGTATTTCCTTGCGGAGACCTTGAGTCTACGCTGGGCGGCCAGCAAAGATCCGGGTGAACGCGCGGCCGACCTTGAGGAATCATTGCATGCCTACCAAGAGCTCAAACGCTATCTGGCCGCGAATTTCCTGCAAGTGCACCAACGCATAGGTAGCCTCTATCTAGCACGCGCCGACGCCTCCAGGCTCTCCGGCGACACGCGCGCAGCCGGTCAGGATTACAGCGCCGCTATCGAAGCGCTGCGTAGGCAGTCCCTCATCGACCCTGTCGATCCCTACAACCGTCAGCAGCTAGCGTACGCACTGGCTATGACCGGCCGCTTCGAAGAAGCGAAGCGTCATCTTAAGTCCGGCATCCTCACGCCAGCCTGCACCGTATCGCCGACGCCATCAGTACTCTCACTGCTCTGGCGGCCGAGCGCCTGGAGCGGGCACGCACATACCAGCGCGCTCGACTATGTCTATCTGGCTAACGCGTATCTGGTATCCGGCGACTACAACCGGGCCGTCGCAACCTACCGCGGCTATCTGCGCTGGGTCGATCCGGCTTCGCAAGAGATGGCGCACAATCTTAGCGTCATCCTTGCCAATAAAGCTGCCATCATCAAAAAAATCCTAACTACCGACGTCTTCCCTAAAGCGCACTGACATCTGGCGCGGCTATTGCTTACATGCTAAGCTAATTAACATGACGAAGAATAAGACCACTGTCATCGCAGTCTTAGGTGCATTGTTGCTGTTCACCGGAGTGCGCACGAATTTTGGCTTAGGCGCGCAACCCGCATATGGCAAACTGCGCATCTTGATCGATATGCTCGATCACATCCAAAACAACTACGTCGAAGATATCGACACGCAAGACTTGATCTACGGAGCCGCTTCGGGTATGACGCAGATACTCGACCCTTTCAGTCAATTCCTGCCACCCCGCGCTTTAAAAGAGATGAAAGTCGAGACCGAGGGGGAATTCGGCGGTATCGGCATACGCGTCGCCATCGCCGAGGATGGGTGGCTGACCGTCATCACCCCGCTACCTGGCACACCCGCCTTCGAGGCCGGCGTCTGGCCTAATGACAAGATCATCAAGATCGACGGCGCCGATACCTCGAGCATCACTTTGGAACAAGCCGTCAAAAAACTACGCGGCAAACCGAAGTCTAAAGTCATCATCACAGTCTCACGCAAGCTCGACAGTCCTACTCAAGATGCTAAGACGCCTGAAAAGGAACCGAAATACGAGGTCATCGAGGTACCGCTGATCCGCGATATCATCAAGATCGAGACGATCTATTCCAACATGATCCAGGCAAGCAAGATCGGTTATGTGCGTATCACTGAAT
>JBBTGF010000045.1:0-1448 GCA_038041525.1 Elusimicrobiota bacterium
GGACGATGTCTTTGGGTAAGATGATGGAGAAAAAGCCGGATTACGTCATCGAGCTGGCCGTCAAACGTATGCTACCTAAGAATAAATTAGCCGATCGTATGCTCACGCGGTTAAAAATCTACGCAAAGGCTGAACATCCCCATGCAGGACAAATCAAGTAATAACACGATTTTAAGGACCGGTAAGCGCAAGTGCGCTATCGCTAAAGTCTGGGTCACTGTCGAAGGCGAGGGCAGGTTCCTCGTCAACGGCAAGACGCTGGATGGTTATTTTGGCAACCATACTTGGCAGAAAGTCGCCGCTGTGACGCCGCTGACTGTCGCTAAGATCGACAAAGCTGATATCACTGCCCAGGTCATGGGTGGTGGTTTTAGCGGACAGGCTGATGCCATCAAATTGGGTATCGCCAGGGCGCTAGCCACTGTCGACGTAAAATATAAAAAATTGATGCGCGATAATGGGTTGCTCACCCGCGATGCCCGTATCGTCGAGAGAAAGAAACCCGGCCGACCGAAGGCCCGAAAGCGCTTCCAGTTCTCGAAGCGCTGATCATTACAAGGGGGTCCCCTTGATCACGCCTACAGATACATTGCAGAATCTGCCTCCTTATATCTTCATGCATTTGGTCGAACTTAAGCGTCAGGCTAAAGACAAAGGCAGGGATATCATCGATTTGGGGATGGGTAATCCTGATATACCGACCCCGGCGCATATCCGTGACGCTCTAAAGGTCGCGGTGGATGACCAAAGTACGCACCGCTATCCGCTCCATGAGGGACTATTGGCCTTCAGGCAGGCGGTCTCTGATTTTTACGCAAGGCGTTTTTCGGTCACCACAGACCCGCAGAAAGAAGTCTTGGCCTTGATCGGTTCCAAGGAAGGCCTTGGGCATATGCTCTTTGCCCTGACGAACCCGGGGAACACTATTATCGTCCCTTCGCCGGCGTATCCCGCGCATACGTACGCGCCGTTCTTGGCCCGTGTCAAAACACATTGGGCGCCGCTCAAAGAGGAAAACGAATGGATGCTTGATTTTGGGGCGATCCCGAACAAGGTCTTATCCAAGGCTAAGCTCATGATCTTGAATTATCCGAATAACCCTACGGGTGCGGTCGTCCGTGACGATGCGTACCTGCGGGAAGCGCTCAAGCTCGCCAAGAGGCACGGTTTTCTTATCGTCTATGATAATGCGTATTCCGAGATCACCTTTGACGGCTACACTGCTCCGTCTATCCTTGAGGGCAAGGATGCTAAGAAGTATGCTGTCGAGTTCAATTCCATGTCAAAGACGTATTCCATGTGCGGTTGGCGTATCGCTTATGCCTTGGGCAATGATAAAGCTTTGGCGTACTTAAAGAAGTTCAAAAGCTTCCTTGATTATGGGGTCCCGGAGTTCATCCAAAGGGCCGCGATAGCGGCGTTGACTGGTGGTGGCGAGCGTGAGATGG
>JBBTGF010000046.1:0-5845 GCA_038041525.1 Elusimicrobiota bacterium
GCCGAAGCGATTATGATGGGCATGGCTGCAGGCCTTGCGTTGAACGGCAAGATCCCCTTCGTCTACACCATCAACTCGTTCTTGGCGCTACGCGCCTTCGAACAATTGCGCGATGACGTCTGCTTCCAGAACGTACCGGTCAAGTTCGTCGGCGTAGGCGCCGGGCTCTCTTACGGGGCTCTAGGCTGCACGCATCACACCATCGAAGACATCGCTATGATGCGGGCCTTGCCCAATATGACGCTGATCTCCCCTTGCGATCCTGCCGAGGCTAAAAAAGTGGCCGAAGCCGTAGTCGACTGGCCGCACCCGGTCTACGTACGTTTAGCAAAAGCCGGGGAACCGACTTTAACACCCAAAGATGCCACCTTCAAGATCGGCCAAGCCACCTTGATGCGTCCCGGCAACGACGCCACTATCATCGCCACTGGCGCCATCATGGTCAATGTCATGGCGGCAGCCGAAGCGCTCGGCAAAGAAAGCCTGCAAACCCGCGTCATCAACATGCACACCATCAAACCTTTAGATACCAGAGCCATCATCGCAGCAGCCAAAGAAACCGCCGCGGTAGTCAGCGTCGAGGAGCATAACATCCTCGGAGGGCTGGGTTCTGCGGTAGCCGAGACCATCCTTGAATGCGAAAGTTTAGGCAAGGTGGGATTCAAACGCTTAGGCATCCGCGACGAGTTCTGCCATGACTATGGATCGCAGACACAACTTTGGGATAAATACGGGTTGAGCGTCAAAACCATCATCGACACGGTCCGCGCGCTCGCCAAACGCAAAACCATGGAAAGAGTAGGGACAAAATGAAGATACTCTTCGTCATCAAAGAAGAAGACCCGATCGACCCGATGAACATCGAACTTCTGTCCGCGCTCGCCAAACAGCGCGGACATGAGACGTTCCTCAATGTCCTGGCGCACAAAGACTTATCAGAGACCCTTGGGCGCGTTAAGCCCGATGTCGTGGCCTATTCCGGCAAGACCGGCGAACATAAGACCTTCTTTAAGGTCAACCGCTTCATCAAAGAAAGCTTGAACGGCCGCGTCTTCACGGTGATGGGTGGACCACACCCGACGTTCAACCACAAAGGTATCCAACTCTTCGGCGAAAACCGCGAGGAAGTCCCCGCCATTAAAGGCGGCGTGGGCGAGCGCGTCAGCCAGCGCCACGTCATCATCGAAGAATCGAGTTTAGATGCCCTGTGCATCGGCGAAGGCGACGACGCCTGGCCCGAGCTTTTAGACGCCGTCAACGCCAAGAAATCAATCGACGATATCCCCAACATCATCACTCGATCCGGGCGCAAAAAATATCCCGTGCCTAATTTCCGCGAGCGACGCACCTATCTTGACGATCTTCCCTTCTACGACCGCGAGATCGTCTACGACAAGACCTTTCTCGGTTATTTCCCGATGAGGAGTTTCATGTCCTCGCGAGGCTGCCCCTTCCGCTGCACCTATTGCTTTAACTACGACTGGAACAAGACCTACCGCACGGCGAAGAAACTCGGCAAGCTACACAATCGCTACAGCGTCGACCGCCTGATCGCCGAGGTCCAGGACTGGCGGGAGCTGGAAGCCCGCAAAGGCTACGCGCCGACCCAATTCATCAAGTTCTATGACGATATGTTCGAGTTCCGCGCCAGCGACTGGCTGATCGAGTTCGCGGATAAATTCCCCAGGGAAGTCGGCCTGCCTTTCTTTTGCCTCATCCGCTGCGACATCTTCGCACATGAGAAACAAGACGGCAGCGTACAGGTCAATGACGAAGTCCTGCATCTGCTCAAGAAAGCGGGCTTAAAATCGATCTCCATGTCGATCGAGGCGGGCAACAACTTCATCCGCGAGAACATCCTGGTGCGCGACATGACGGAGAAAGAGATCCGTGCCGCCTTCAAACTCTGCCGCGACAACGATATCGGTACATTCGCCAACACTATCCTTGGCATCCCCGCGCCGGTCATCCCCAACACGGGCGACAAAGACTATGATGGCAAACTGCTCAAAGCCGTCAAGGACACGCAATCCGCATTCACCGTGGCCCGCCGCCAGGTCGAGCCCAACACGCTCCTAGGCTACGACAAAGAACGCTTCGAGCGTTATTTGAAAGCCTTTGACAAGGGCGCGCCCGATGAGGCGACCAAGCATGAGGTCGTGCACTATCTCGAAGGCATGGGGCTAAGGCACAACGCCATCGACTATGACATCGAGGCCGTGGAATTGAACGTCCAATGCCGCATCGACCACACCATGTTCCCCCGCTTAGACCCCTATCCGGGCGCGGTCATCACCGACTACACTATGGCCGTCGGCGCCTTCGACGGCGATTACGAGAAACTACATGCCTCCTATGACACAACGTCCTCGTTCACCTGTTTCACCGACCGCGAGAAGATGATCCAGGACAACTTGGCGTTCTTGGGCCAAGTCTGCGTACTCTTACCTTGGCTTTGGCCGCTGACGAAAAAACGTCTCATCTATCTGCCGTTGACCAAGCTCTACTGGTTCCTGTTCCTCATCGGCAAGACCTATGCCGTCCATAAACGTATCTATCCGATGAAGTTCAGTCTCGTCAACTTCGTTAAATCGGCGCTCAAGATCTGGCTCGTCGAATACAGGAAATTCTTCCGCGGTTCAAGCGAGGAGACCTTCGTCAAGAAACCCAAAGGCATCTTCGCGGCAGCCAGCCCCACCGATACATTGGGCGGACGCTGGGAAGAATGACATTCTGGTTCAAATCCTCCCTCGGTAACCATGTCTTGCGTGACCACGCCGGCATGGGAGGCATCTGCGCTCTGGTGTTCGCGTATTTCATGGGACCCCTACCCGCCATCACCTTCTGGTTGACCACGTTGCTTGTCGACGTCGACCACTACCTGCAATTCCTCGTTTACGGACGCCTGCGTCACTGGTCGCTACCTAAATTCCTGAATTTCCATCTTTACCTCTTTGAGAATGTACGCGGTAACGACAAGTTCCTGACCGTCCACGTCTTCCACACAGTCGAATTCTTCACGTTCGCCACGGCGGCCTGCGTCCTGCTTGACGCACCTCTCTTATGGGGATGCCTCGCCGGGCTCCTGACCCACCTGGTCACCGATTTCTGGCATCTGAAAAGATACGGCATCTATGGCAGACGGGCCAATTCCTATATCGAATATTTCCGGCGTTTCAACAGCCTCAAGAACGCCGGCATCGACGCTGACGCCCCTTTCCGGGATTCGATTAAAAATTTAGAATCGTTATATCCATGAAGACTCTTGTCACCGGTGGCGCCGGATTCATCGGCAGCCACTTAGTCGAACGGCTCATCAACGACGGTCACGATGTCACTGTCGTCGACAATCTCTGCACCGGCCGCCCCGAAAACCTGCACCCCATGAAGGATTCGCCTCGCTTGAAGGTGCTGCAAAAAGACATCGGCAAAGACGACTTAAACGACGCTTTCAAAGGCATCGATTGGGTGTTCCATCTGGCGGCTTTAGCCGACATCGTCCCTTCCATCGACCGTCCGCAGGATTACCACCACGCCAACGTGGTTGGCACCTTCCGCGTACTGGAAGCAGCCAAAGCCGCCCAAGTGAAACGTTTCGTCTACACCGCAAGCTCATCGTGCTACGGTCTCCCCGATAAGTTCCCCACGCCGGAAACAGCCGCCATCAGGCCGCAATATCCCTACGCCCTGACCAAATGGCTCGGGGAACAATACGTCATGCATTGGGCGCAGGTTTATAAGCTGCCCGCGGTCTCCTTGCGGCTCTTCAACGTTTACGGCCCGCGCTCGCGCACTTCTGGAGCCTACGGAGCGGTCTTCGGAGTCTTTCTGGCGCAAAAGATCAACGGCAAACCCTTCACAGTGGTCGGCGACGGCGAACAGACCAGGGATTTCACCTTCGTCACTGACGTCGCCGCCGCATTCGCGGCGGCCGCGGCATCGGATGCCATTTGCGAGGTTTTCAATGTAGGTTCGGGCGGGACTCACAGCGTCAACCGTATCGTCGAACTCCTAGGCGGCGCCAAGACCCATATTCCCAAGCGCCCCGGGGAACCGGACTGCACCTTTGCCGACATCGGCAAGATCACCAAGAACCTGCTCTGGAAGCCGACCGTCAGCATCGAGCAAGGTGTCGCCACCATGCTCAAGAATATCGACCACTGGAAACAAGCCCCGGTCTGGACGCCGGACAGCATCCAAAAGGCCACCGAGAAGTGGTTCGCTTATCTATCCAAATGATGATTCTGTCATCCTGAGTGCAGCGAAGGATCTATAAAGAAACCGATAGATTCTTCGCCCCTAACGGGGCTCAGAATGACATACTGAACAATGCCTGAACTTCCCGAAGCCGAGACAGTCACTCGCCAATTGCGCCCGGCGATAACCGGCAAGATTATCTCCAGCGTCTGGTTTTCAAAAAAATCAGCGAACCTGCTGCTGACTCCCCGGGTGACCCTATCGAAAGAACTCCCGAAGCGCAAGATCGTCAAAGTCGGACGCAGCGGTAAGAAAATACTCCTCTATCTCGATTCAAAACAGATCCTGGTATTCGGCTTAGGCATGACCGGCAACCTTTTCCTCCGTCATTCCCGCGAAAGCGGGAATCCAGAGGGCCTGGATGCCCGCCTGCGCGGGCATGACGGACGAGACGACACCCATATCCACTTTATCCTTAGCTTTAACGATAAGACCCAATCTCTCTGTTTCGAAGACGTACGCCGCTTCGGCGAGATCCGCTTATTGCCCATCTGTGGGGAAGGCGAACTGCGGCGCATCTTCAACCAAGGTCCGGAGCCGTTCCGGTTGAACGTCCAAGAATTCCTTGCCATCATCAAAACTTCCCGGCGCCCGCTCAAAAGCCTGCTCTTGGATCAGACCAAGATCGCGGGCTTAGGCAATATCTACGCGGATGAAGCGTTGTTTTGCGCAGGCCTGCACCCTTTAAAGAAAACCAACCGTGTCGATATCCAAGAAGCAGCTAGATTATTAAAAGCCATCAACCAGACGCTGGTTTCGGCCATCAAACATCACGGCTCCTCGATCGCCGATTACCGCACGCCCTGGGGTAAAAAAGGCGGGTTCCAAAACTTCCACAAAGCCTACGGCCGTGCCGGCAAACCCTGCAGGGACTGTGGTCAAACCATCAAGCGGATCGTACTATCAGGCAGAAGTACATGCTATTGTCCGAAGTGCCAAGTCCGTTGAAACAACACGCACTCACCACTGAAGCAAGAATTCCTTCATCGATTCCTTGTCTTTGAAGGCGGGGTTATCTGAACCTTGGATCAATATCTTGGTCTTACCCTCATAGAATACGCCCAAAGCCGGGATGTACGTCAACGTAGTGTCCATGATCCGATTGTCCTCGGAGACCTCGAATTCATAGAAGAGCATCCGTCCCACCAGCTCATCAGCCACGGCGCGATAAACGGGCCTGAACCGGTCACATGGCGGGCATCCCTCGCCATCGAAATAAACGACCATCGGCTTATGTTTCTTGACTTTTTTCGCGATCTTGTTCAACTGCTCCAACGTCTTGATCCGCCTGGGCGCGGCCCAAGCCGTGAGCGAACAACACAGCAATGTCACCGTCAATAAACAAGCGGCGACAGGCAACCGCCTAGCGCCCGCGTTACGGCAGCTCATCTGGATACAATTCTTCAGGCTTACCATTCTCTTCACCAAGATTCTTCGGACCACCCTTGGCCTTTGGTCCTGGTTTAGGCGTGTAAGTCTGCAATTCGGTAGGCGCAGCATCATCTTTGACCAGACCTTTGGTCGCCTTCATCCCAAGGTCATCAAGGTCCTTCATCATCTTCTTATGCTTGGATGAACTCTCGACTGG
>JBBTGF010000047.1:0-1327 GCA_038041525.1 Elusimicrobiota bacterium
GAAGTCGACATGGGCAGGATAGCTCGTGAGGATGTCGCGTTGCAGTTCTTTGAGTAGGACGGTCTCTTCTTGGGCGCCATCCTTGGCTTCGCTAGCGATCTTGAGGCGTAAGAGCACGTTCTCGCTATGCGCTTTATGCAGAGCCTTGACGAGTTCTTTAGATGATACCCATACGGATAAAGGTTTTTTACCCGCGCCATAGATGGTGGCCGGGATGACGCTTTTTTCGCGCTGGGCGTTGATCACCCCTTTGGATACCTTAGGGTCTTTGATGCGCGCGTTAAGTTCGATCTCTTGTTTCATGGACATATGATTCTCCTTTACTCACAGGCAAATTGACGATCAGACGAAGAGTGCGCTGATGGATTCGCCGTTATGATTCCTCCAGATCGCCTCTCCTAAGAGTTCAGCCAAGGAGAGGGTGACGATCTTTTTGCAAGCTTTTGCGTCCCCTCGCAGGGGGATCGAATCGGTGATGACCAGTTCTTTCAATGGCGAACGGTCGATCTTTTCGATGGCGTCTGTCGAGAGTACGCCATGGGTGATGAACGCGGATATCGAAGTGGCGCCTTGCGTTTTAAGCGCGTGGGCGACTTCGCTTAAGGTGCCGGCGGTATCGACGATATCGTCGATGATGATGCAGTTCCTGCCTTCGACTTCGCCGACGACGTGATAGACGGAGGCTTGGTTCGGGCGCGGACGGCGTTTGTCGATGAAGGCTAAGCCGCATTGCATTTTTTTAGCGTAGGCACGCGCGCGTTCGACGCCGCCTACGTCGGGGCTGATGATAGTGAAATCTTTGATCTTTTGCGTCGCGAAATGATCCAAGAATATCTTGGTAGCGAACAGGTGGTCGAGCGGGATGTCAAAAAAACCTTGGATCTGGCCCGCGTGCAGGTCGACGGTGATGATCCTGGTAGCGCCCGCCGCGGTGATCACATTGGCGATGAGTTTTGCAGTGATGGGTACGCGTGGTTCGGTTTTCCTGTCCTGCCGGGCATAGCCGAAATAGGGCAATACGGCCGTGATCTTACCTGCCGACGCCCGTTTGAGGGCGTCAAGGATGATGAGCAGTTCCATGAGATTCTCGTTAGCGGGTCGGCAAGTCGGCTGGATGACGAAACAATCTTTACCGCGCACATTGTTCTCGATCTTGACGTGGACTTCGCCGTCAGCGAAGCGCATCACGGGAGATTTCCCCAGGTCGCATTTAAGATAACGTGCGATAGCTTCAGCCAACTGCGGGTTGGCGGTTCCCGAGAAGAGCAGGAAACTCTCGTCATCTTTCGCGTCAGGTTTGTTCATAGGTTTTGTTTCCGATCGCAGG
>JBBTGF010000048.1:0-22881 GCA_038041525.1 Elusimicrobiota bacterium
GGGGTGCTGGTGATGTGCAGGCGTTCGGGGCGTATAGCCAGTGAAACGCGCGAGCCTACGCTTTGTGGGATCTCGTCAGAGGGCAGCGTTTGTGCCCAGATGCTCGGTGTCTTGCCGTTGTTGATGGCCAGGGCGTCCATGCTTGGAACGACGCGCAGTCTGTTGGTCTTGCCATCTTCGCAGGTGGTCTCGGCGACGGCTCCGCAGAGTAGGTTGCTGGTGCCTACGAAATTGGCCACGAACGCGTCTTTGGGGGATTCGTAGACTTCTTGCGCGGCGCCTACCTGCAAGACGAGTCCTGCGCGCATCACCGCGATACGGGTCGACAGGGCGAGGGCTTCTTCCTGGTCATGGGTCACCATCAGGAAGGTGATACCGGTCTGCTCTTTTAGTTCGCGCAAGCGCTCGCGCATGTTGATACGCATCTTTAAATCGAGGTTGCTTAAAGGCTCATCGAGTAAGAGGATCTTGGGGCGGTTGACGATGGCGCGGGCCAATGCTACGCGTTGACGTTCACCGCCGGAGAGTTCCTCGGGAAGACGTTTGCGTTTGTCATTCAAGCGCACCATGGCGAGAGCATCCTTGACCAAGCGGTCGATATCGGATTGCGGCGTGTGTTTCATGCGTAGGCCGAAAGCGATGTTGTCCCAGACGTTCAAATGCGGGAACAGTGCGTAATGCTGGAAGACTAGATTGACCGGCCGATGGTTGGGCGCGGCATGGCTCATATCCGTGCCGCTGATGGCGATCGTACCCGAGTCTTGCGGGATGAGTCCGGCGATGATCTTAAGCAGCGAGGTCTTACCGCAGCCTGACGGCCCAAGGATGGAGAAAAACTCGCCTTCTTTGATAGAAAGGTCGACTCCGTTTAAGATGTCCTGACCGTTGAACTTCTTGCGGATCCCCTTGATCTCGATGACGTTGTTAGCCACTGAATCACCATTCTATAAAGTACAGACGGAAAGCACAAAAAAATCTGGAGTAGTTCTATAATCAGGACGATGTTCAAGCATCTGCGGCTCACGCTCGTCATCGTCGCGGGTATTGCGGCGGCGACGTTCGTGTTGCGTCGTGAGATGAAAGAACTCCCCAATCTGCCCCAGGTCAAGTTCTGGGAGCCGGCGTTGGGTTCGAAACTCTTCGATCGCAACGGCGAACTCATCTTCGAGTACGCGATCGAGAAGCGCGATTACGTGCCGCTCTCCAGCGTGCCTAAACATACCGTCGATGCGGTCCTCGCCATCGAAGACAACGATTTTTATAAGCATTGGGGGATCAATCTTTCAGCGATCGGCCGGGCGATGTTGGTGAATTTCCGTAAGGGCCGCGTGGTCCAGGGCGGTTCGACGTTGACCATGCAATTGGCGAAGAACTTGTTCTTGAACCGTGAGAAGAGCATAAAGCGCAAGTTGCGTGAATTGCTCTTCGTGCTGTATATCGAGAGCACGCTTTCTAAGAACGAGATCCTGGAGATGTATATCAACCAGGTCTATCTCGGTCATGGCATCTACGGTATCGCCGAAGGCGCGCGTGGTTTCTTCGGCAAACGTATCGAAGACCTTGACGTGGCGGAGTCCGCGATGCTGGCGGGGTTAGTCAAAGCGCCGTCGAATTATTCACCACGGCGGTTCCCTGACGTGGCCAAGCAGCGCGCAGCGACGGTCTTGACCAGGATGAAGGATTCGCAGCTCATCACCGATAGCGTCTATAAAGACGCGCAGCGGTTCGAATACGCCATCGTCCAGAGCACGGAAGCGAGGCTGCCTGCGCCTTATGCGCATTTCATCGAGTATGTCCGCCAGGATATCGAAGAACGTTATTCCGCGGAGTTGTTATGGAAGGGCGGTCTTAATATCTACTCTACGCTTGACAAGAAGTATCAGAAGATCGCTTATGACGCGATGACCGGCGCGCTGGAGGGTTTCGACGCCGAGCGTCTCAAATGGGAGAAGAGCAAGCAGGGCGCCGAGGTGTCGACGCGGCCCGTCACGCAGGTCGAAGGCGCTTTCTTGTTAGTGGAGGCTAAGACCGGGTCTATCCTGGCGTGGCTCGGCGGACGTGATTTTAAGACGTCGCAATTCAACCGGGTCTATCAGAGTAAGCGCCAGCCGGGAAGTTCCATCAAGCCGTTCGTGTGGTTGGCGGCGTTGGAAGCCGGGGCGACTCCGTCGACGCTCTATGATGATCTGCCGATGGCGTATTATTATGACAAGAGGAATTGGAAGCTGATACCCGGGTCGACGGATTTTTATCATATCGCTCAAGCGACCGCAACGATGACTCCCGAGACTGTCTGGGTCCCGGATAATTTCGACGGTAAATATCTTGGACGTATCACTTTGCGCAGGGCGTTGGCGCTATCGCGCAATCTTGTCTCATTGCGCATCGTCGAACAAGTCGGCGCCAGCGTCGTGGCCGCTATCGCCAAGCGCGCCGGTGTCAGATCCAGGCTCGAGGCCGTCCCGTCTTTGGGTCTCGGTACTAGCGAAGTGACCTTGCTCGATCTGGTCCGCGCTTATGGCACATTCGCCAATCTGGGCGTCGAAGCGGCGCCGTTTTCGGTCACGCAGATCACCGAAGGCGCCAGCGCCGAGGTGCTTGAAGAGAACAATCCGAGTCTTTCGGTCGCCCTGTCGCCGGTCAATACCTATATCTTAGTCGACATGATGAAAGACGTAGTGCGCCCGGGCGGCACAGCCGGATCGATCGGACGCGCCATCGCGCATCCGATGGCGGGCAAGACCGGGACGACGCAGGATAACCGGGACCTTTGGTTCGTCGGTTTTACGCCCGAACTCACGGCGGCGGGATGGATGGGTTATGATAATTTCGATTCTTTTGGACGCAGGAACATGACGGCCGGCATGACCGTGGCGCCCTGGTGGACCTCCATCATGAAGGAGGTCTTGAAGGATTATCCGAAGCGTGATTTTGGCCCGCCTCCCGATGGCGTCATCTTCCAGAAGATCGGTAAGATCAGCGGCTCTTTGGCCCGGCCGAGTTGTCCTAAAGTCAGGCTCGAAGTGTTCCGCAAGGGTACCGAGCCAAGGCAATTTTGCCAGCTTGAGTCGCATGAACAAGAGGCATTGACCAAGCCTGAATTGACCGCGACGCCGGAATCGCAAGATAATGGCACGGACCACGGGTCCGACCAGGAACCGGCGCAAGGTGCCGTGGAAGTCATCCAAGGAGTGCAACATGAAGAACAATCCACAGAGCATTAAAGCCCGCAGCATCATCGATTCGCGGGGTAACCCTACGGTCGAGGCCGAGATCGTCTTGGTTGACGGCCGCGTGGTACTAGCGAGCGTGCCATCGGGAGCATCGACCGGGACTCATGAGGCTTTGGAATTGCGCGACAAAGACCCTAAGTGTTACCGCGGCAAAGGCGTCAGTAAAGCCTGCGGTTTCGTCAATACCGAGATCGCGCATGCTTTGAAAAGGTCGGACTTGACCGATTTGCGCGCTGTCGATAAGCGTTTGATAGAGGTCGATGGCACGTCGTCAAAATCAAGGGTGGGCGCCAATGCGACCTTGGCTGTGAGTTTCGCTTGTGCCAAGGCGGGTGCTTTGTTGACAGGCAAGCCGTTGTTCCGGCACATCGGAACGTCGTTTGGTAACGACGTGTTCAAGATCCCCGTCCCGCTTTTAAACGTCATCAATGGTGGCAGGCATGCCGACAACAACCTCAATATCCAGGAGTTCATGCTGGTCCCCACGGGTGCGCGTAATTTTTCCGAGGCTATGCGCATGGCGTGCGAAGTCTTTATGGAGCTTAAGTCGTTGATCGCTGCTTCCAAGGATTCCACCGCTGTCGGCGATGAAGGGGGTTTCGCACCGAGGAAACTTGATGATCCGCACGAGGCATTGCGCTTGTTGGATAAGGCGATAGTTGCCGTCGGTTATAAAGGCAAGGTCAGGTTGTCTTTGGATTGCGCCGCTAACGAGTATCACGATAAAGGTGGTTACGAGGTTTTGAAAGGTAAGCCGCGTCAGAGCGCGCTACAGACCGCCAAGACGCTTAAAAAGTGGGCTAGCGAATACGGTTTAGCTAGCATCGAAGACCCGTTGGCCGAGGATGATTGGCTGGGCTGGGAAGCGATCACCCGTGAATTCAAAGATATCACGACGCTCTTGGTGGGGGATGATCTTTTTGTCACCAATCCGCAACGCTTGCAGCGCGGCATCGACAGCAAAGCTGCCACCGCGATCCTCATCAAACCCAACCAGATCGGTACGTTGAGCGAGACGGCTGACGTCGTGGCGCTGGCAAAAAAGAACGGTTTTGTCACCATCGCTTCGCATCGTTCCGGTGAGACGGAGGACCCGATCTTGGCGCACATCGCGGTGGGTTTGCGTTGTGAGGGGATCAAGACGGGTTCGGTCACTAGGAGCGAGAGGCTGGCTAAATATAACGAGCTTTTGCGTATCGCCGAGACTCTTGGCGCGGGTTGCTATGATGGCGCCAGATTGAGAAAACGCTGATCGGACCGTGGACATGGACCTTGTCAAGAAGCTCAAACTGCCGAAGCTCTTCCCAAAGATAGAACGGTTCTATGTCAACGTCACGCTCATCGCCGTCGCTTTGACCATCCTGTGGGGCGGCAAGAACTTGACTGGTCTTATTGGGAATCTATGGCGCATCAGGGTCGTTGATTATGAGATTAACCGGCTCGAAACGCGCAAGCGCCTAGTTTCTGAAGAACTCTCCCATTTGAAAGGTAACGACCCGGTCGCCTGGGACAGGGTTTACCGCCAAGAACTCCACGCCATCAAACCCGGCGAACTAGAATACCGGTTCAAGTAGCGGGGATCCAAGGGTGGGAAAAAAACGAGGAACTGTTATACTTTTGTAGAGGTTAAAGAATGACTTTGCAGAATCAGTTGGCATTGGAAGCGAAGGCCTTGCCTCCTCAACAATTGCGAGAAGCGCTGGATTTTGTGCGTTTTTTACGTTTAAGCCGGAGATTCGACGCGCAACAAGCGTATTTTTGGACCAAGAAATGGCAAGCGAAGGAAAAAGCTGTTGAAAAAAGCAAGAAGCATGGCAAAGTGATCGGTGACGGCAGCATGCGCAGTCTAGCCCGCTCCCTTGGCAAGTGAAGATCAGGGCGTACGCCAAGTTCAAAAACTTTTATCGCGGTCTTCCTGAATTCGTCCGTAGTAAGGCATTAAGACAGATTCGTCGTTTGGCTAAGGATATGCGCTATCCATCGCTGCGTGTTAAAAAAATACAGGGAGCCTTGGGTATTTGGGAAGCCCGTGTTGACCGGCAGTACCGTATGACTTTTGAAATCATCGGCGATACTATTTATCTTCGCGTTATCGGCAATCACGACGATACTCTCAAGAATCCCTGAATTCAGGATTTCCTTCCAGAAAATCTCGACAGCCCTTGGATTATGGATAAGACGTATTCTTGCTGTTTTTCCGGTTTTTCGCGTACCATGCGGATGATTTCGGCTTCCACTGAATTAGTAATCAAAGCGCTTATTCTGCCGGTATTTTCCATGTATGCGGGGCAACCCCTATTGACAACTGAGGCTACTTCTGTAAAAATATTATTACGGTAATAGTTACGGTAAAAAATATGGCTACATTGACCGAAAAAAGACACCCTAAAGAAAATGATGTTTTATTCGTCCGCAAAGCTTTGGGATTTGAGGAATGGGAGATGATGGCTGCCTTGGGCGGTATTTCTTCCAAAACCCTTACAAATTGGCTACGGGATCCTCGGACGGCTTTGGAAGATGAAAATTTGCGATTCTTAAAAGAATTGATCGAATGCGCCAAGGGCGTTATCCGTCGGGATAAGCTTTCCGATTGGATACATGAGCCTCAGGAAGAGTTCGGCGGGCTTACGTCGGCTCAAATGCTTACCAGCCATGAAACCCGTGGTCGCGTGGTGGCGCTGCTGCGGCAGCTCCGGCACGGAAACCTTGCCTGATGCCACAGGAAGAAAAAATCCGTGGCGCAGTTGGCGCCGTGGAAATCACCAAGATAGACGGATCGGTTTATTTTCGGTCCATTCCTAAAGTCTTTAAAGGTACGCCGCTTGAATGGACGCCTAGTTTTCAAGACGGCAATCGTTATAACCAGAAAAACTTATTCGCGGCGCTTTATTTTGCGGGGTCAGTATTTCTTGCGGAGAAAGAAGTGGAAGCGAGACTGCGCCCAGAATATCAGGAATCGCGTTTAACGCTTGGATTCCGCGTGCAGATAGACAAAGCCATAGATTTGACCGCGCCCAATAATTTAGCGCTATTAGAAAAGGCGGGGGTTTATCGTGATGACCTTATAAAACCAGCCGGCGCTGATGAATCGGGATACAAGATGACCCGGTTGATTGGTAAGTTTGCCTATGAACTGGGAATCAAAGCGCTTATCGTGCCGACTTCTAAACCAAAACCACAAGATATGCAAGATGAAGTTTGGCACAACCTCGTGATTTTTCCCGTGCCGCTCATGGCGCCGTTTCTTATTCCGGTATACGAGTAAATTTAACCCCAATGCCCCCACTTAAGCCATAATTTTCACTTTCCGTCACCCCCGCGACTGCCGGGAACCCGCCTCTGGCGGGTCGAGCGTCCCCCGAAGCTCTGCGAAGGGGGAAAGTGGGGGTCCAGACCTCTCTTTCTGTAAATCAAAGGACTGGATTCCCGCTTTCGCGGGAATGACGCTGTCGGGGGCTTAAGTGAGGGTATTGGGGTTAACCGCCTAAAGAGCGACGAGGGGACGTCGCTCGCTTGGTAGGCTGGAAGTGGTTTAGGACGATATCCCGAGCGGTTCCTGGATTGCCGCCTGTCCCCTATTGCTTTTGGCATAATCCAATCATTGATTTTTAGGGCGGATGGCGGAATGGTATACGCGACGGACTTAAAATCCGTTGGCCGCAAGGCCTTGAGGGTTCAAGTCCCTCTCCGCCCAAATATCTTCTCTTGAATATCTCTGTCATCATCCCTACGTTGAACGAGGGCGCGGCGATTGCTGAGGTCATCGCGCAGGCACGCATGACCGCCACCCCATCCGTAATCGAGGTGATCGTTTGCGATGGGGGTAGTCACGATGATACGTGCGCACGGGCGCGTGTCGTCGCGGACAAAGTCTTGACCTCGGCCGTCGGGCGTTCGCGCCAGATGCACGCGGGCGCTTTAGCCGCTACGGGTGACTTGTTGGTTTTTTTGCATGCCGATACCCGCTTGCCAGATGGATGGGCCGCTATCGTCAAAGAGGCTTGGGCGCGGTCTTCCGCGCCCGTGGCCGCCGCGTTCGCGCTTGGTTTCGATCAGGATGGGTTTTTTTACCGTATGATCACGGTGACTGCCGGATGGCGGCAAAGACTGACCGGCGTGCCGCAAGGGGATCAGGCTATCGTCGTCTCAAAAGCTGCGTATTTCGCCGTGGGCGGTTTCCCTGATGTGCCTTTGCTGGAGGAGTATGGACTTATCCGTAAGCTTAAGGGCATGGGGCGTATCGTACGTTTGCCCGCGCGGGTCTTGACCAGCGCGCGTCGCTACGAAAAGAACGGCAGACTTTGGAACAACCTGCGCAGCACCATCATTGTTGCGCTTTATTATTGTGGCGTATCTGAAGAGCGCTTGGCGTGTCTTTACAGATGAGCTTTTTTCGTCGGTCTGTCGAACGCCAATAGGACGATGGCTGCGGCTACGGCGCACATACCGAGCAATGCTTTGGGTCCTGGCAATTCATTCCAAAACACCCAGCCCGCGATAGCGGTGATGATGACCGTGGCTAAGGTCGAAGGGCTGGCGCTCGACACAGAAGCGCGCTCAAAACCCCAGGTCAGGAACATCTGTGCTAGCAGTCCGGAGAGACTCACCAAGATCAGTAGCAACGTTTCAAAGCCATCGGGTTGTCGCCAGTGCGCGATGGCAGGCATCAACGTGAGGATCGCGCCGGAGGCGGCAAAATACCAGACGATACGCAGAGAGGGTTCTTGCCGGGTGAGCGCTTTGACCATAGCAAAGGCCGCGCCCGCGCCGATACCGCCGGCTAAGCCTACGAGGTATCCTGTCGCGGGTCCCGTGAAAGCGGGCTCGAGGATGAGCCAGAGGCCGCAGAGCGCTAAAGCGATGCACCAAAGGGTCACTGTAGTGATCTTTTCATCCAAGAACGATGCCGCAAAGATGACGGCGAACACGGGTGCTGAGTAATTGAGCATGACGGCTTCGGCTAAAGGTATGTGCGCCAAAGTCCAGTAGTAGCAGAGCATGCCTGCCAATCCCCAGGTGCCGCGCATCGAGAGCAATTTCCAGCGTGGACTGTAGAGAGTCAGGTTTTTATGACGCATCAGCAAGGTCAACGGGATGAGTGACAGGGCGTTGCGTAAGAACGCGACTTGATAGGCCGAGTATGTATGGCCCAGGTGCTTGATGAGGATACTCATGCAGGAGAACCAGAAGGCTGATATCAGTACCAGCAGGGCGCCCTTGCGGTTGGAAGCCATGTAGTCCGATTATATCAGCGGCGCGCGCCGAAGACCTGTTCCATAGACAGGACGCATTCCCGGGCTCTGTGCAGGCGCTGGTCTTTGGTCAGCGGTTTCGCGGCCGGTCGTTTTATGGCCACGATCGAACATGCGGCATCGGTGTTCACCGTGAAATCCATGGCGTCATCGAGCGTCGAACAGCAGGTTTCGACTTTTTGCGCGGGTGAAAGCCGAGGCCGCGAGTTGCCGCAGGTATCTTTGCGCAGTCTTTCGGCTTTGAAGAGGACGGTCGCACAGTTGGAGCGGTCGATGGCATCACCGGCGGACCAGGGGCCGTATCCTAAAGGTAGGTCGGTATCGGGTTCGTGGACCTTGAAAGCATGCAGGATGCCTGATATCTCGGCGATCTGGTCGCGTGGTTCTTTTCTAGGTAAGGCGTCATCGGCGACGTCCGCACGCAGGGTCTCGAGCAGTTTTTTGAGCGTCAGCCAGTCTTTTTCTGGGATACCGATCCTGCGGCCTTTTTTGAGATATGAACCGAGCTTGGAGAGGTGCTCGCCGGCATCCTGGCAGAAATCCCAGAGGGCGAGTCCTGTATCCGTACTTTCGCATATACCATCCGTGACGTCGGAGCGCATATCGTCGAAGGCTTCTTGCTCCGCGCGTACATACGCCGAGAAGACCTTCTCGGCGTCGGCGGATGAAGACGCGCAATGCGCTTGTACGCCGCTTGTGCCGATAGCCAAGGACGTCATCATGACGATGGACGATATCCGCATCCCGGTACTCATGGACTCATGTGAATCCTAACAGCAGAAATCTTGATGGACAAGTGGGCCCGCGATCGCGTTCGTGGAGCGCGCATGGACAAAAAGTAAAATATCCCCATGGATGCCAGAGAAGCTGTCATTTTGATCGGCCACGGCGGGGTTCCGAGTGATTGCCCGAAGCCCATGGTCGGCGAACTCAAAGCTTTAGAATCGGCGCGTATGGCTAAGGAGATCGCGACGATGAGTCCGCGGGAAGCCGAGCTTGACGCCAAAGTCAGGCATTGGCCGCGTACGCCGCAAACGGATCCGTACAAATCGGGACTGGAGCGCATCGTCGGCATCTTAGCCGAGCGCATCGCGCCCAAGAGGCTCGTGGTAGCTTACAACGAGTTCTGTCATCCGAGTCTGCCAGACGCAGTGGCGCAGTTGGCGCGCGAGGGTATCGAGCGCGTCATCTTGCTGACCACGATGCTGACTCCGGGTGGCTCGCACGCCGAGTTCGAGATACCTCGATTGGTGTCTGAACTGCGTCAACGGTATCCGCAGATGGTCGTTGAGTACGCTTGGCCGTACGATCTTAGCCAAGTCGCAGATTTTTTCGCAAGTCACATCGATCGAGTGAAGAGTAAGACCGCTTGATCGTGCAAGGGAGGAAGTGATGTCGTATAAGAGTTGTATCGTATTGCTTTTGTTGTCGGTATTGCCGTCATCTTGGGCGCAGGATGAGCTGCAGCCCGATGTCCAAGAGCGTATCGCCGACGTCGTCGTCGAAAGCCAACCCCCCAATGTCCAGGCCTCGATGACGGATAGCAAAGTATTGGCCGCTATCGAGCAGTCTCAGCAGTATTATGACCAGGCGTTCGCTTATTACCGTGACGGTAAACCTAGGAAAGCGCGTTCCAGCATCAAGAAGGCATATAAGCTCATCGCCTTGCTCTCCGCCGACGAGGATGTCTCGCAGCAACTGCGGTCCGATTTCTTGAGCATGACGGATAAGCTACGGTCGTTGGAGAGCGCTAAGTCTTCCGGTCAGGCGACGGCGCTGGATGCCAGTGATGAAGAGTTGGCCAAAGCATCGATGGCGGCCAAAGTCGTGGCTAAGGACGTGCAGGTGCATACGATCCCCGTCGATCCTTCTAACCCTGTCACGCGGCAATATCTGGCGTATTACATGAGCGAGAAGAAAAAAGATGTCGTACTCAAGGCGTTCGAACGTTCCGGGCGTTACCGCGAGATCATCGAATCGGAGCTTAAAGTCCAAGGGTTGCCTAAAGAGCTCTTATATCTGGTCATGGTCGAGAGTGAGTTCAATCCCAAAGCCTATTCCCGCGCGGGTGCGGCGGGCCTATGGCAGTTGATGCCGGCGACAGCGCGCAAGCTCGGCCTTAAAGTCAATTATTGGGTCGATGAGCGTTTCGATCCCGAGCTGGCGACGCGGGCGGCGCTTAAATATCTCAAAGAACTCCATAGCTGGTTCGATGACTGGCATCTGGCGCTGGCCGCTTATAACCGTGGAGAACATGGCATCGGCAGGGACCTGCAGTGGTCGAAAGCGACGGCGTTCGCCGTGCTCTCTGACGCCAATGCCATGCCCCAGGAGACCCGGCATTTCGTGCCGAAATTCATGGCGTGTGTCATCTTAGGAGAGAACCTCAAGGATTACGGGCTCAACCCTGTCTTCGAGACGTCTGAAGGATATGACGAGGTCGCGTTGGAGAAGTCGCTCGATCTCTCTATCGCCGCCACGAGCGCGGATACCGATTTAGAGACCATCAAGCGCTTGAACCCTTCGGTGCGCGCTTGGTGCACTCCCGCAAAAACTCCTGGTTTCATCTTCCGTGTACCCAAGGGTAAGAAAGATTCCTTTTTGGCGAAGCTCTCTTTGGTGAAAGATTGGAACCCGACCCCCGACTTGGTCAAGTATCGCGTGCAGAAGAATGACGCACTGTCTTTGATCGCGAAGCGCTATCAGACGACTGTGGAAGCGATCAAGCGTGACAATAGCATCTCCAATGCGCGCAGTATCAGGGCTGGACAGATCTTAAAGATCAGACCGGGTAAAAGATACGCTGAATCCAGGAATTAGCTTGTTTTAAGAGTTCGCGCCATCGCCGGCTCGATGGCGATGGCTTTTCGGTACCAGGCATGGGCCTCGTCCTTTTTACCCATCTGTTCTAACGCATAACCGGTATTAGCGTGTGCGCCGGCGTCTTTAGGGTCGATGGCGAGGACTCTGCGGTAGCTTTCCAGCGCTTCATCGAACAAGCCCGATTTTCCCAGAGCATTGCCGCGGTTGAACCAGGCATCCGTGCGCAGGGGGTCGATGGCGAGGACTTGGTCATAACACTCTACCGACTGCGCGAATTCCCCGGTCTTTTTAAGACACAAACCGTAGGCGAACCATGAATCGGCATCCAGGCGTCCTGTCGCTGTGGCCTTGGCAAAGTCGCGGCAGGCTTGCGTGAAACGCTGTAATCCGAGCAATGCGCGGCCTCGTGCAGCCAGCGCCGTGGTGGCGTTGGCATCATCGGTGATGAGTGTGCTTAAAAGCTCGTAGGCTTCGTTGAAGCGTCCGCTCGCCAGCGACTCGAGTCCTTCTTTAAGTAGGCCGTTGCTGTCCATATGGTTATGGATGTTATTATAGGTGGTCATGGCGTCTATGGATAAGACATCTTCAGCGGTTTGGTCGGCGTTGCGTTATGGAGCGGGATATCTGCGTCTTGCGGATATCGGCGTTCTTGTCATCCGGGGAGCCGACCGGAAAGAGTTTTTGCATGGTTTGTTATCCAACGATATCGCCAGTCTCGGCGTGGGTCAGGGCGTCAAGGTGTGCATTTTGACGTCAAAAGGCAAGATCGCCGGGGATTTTTCCGTTTATAACAGGGGTAGCGATTATCTTGTCATCGGTTGCAAGGCTGGCGTCACCGCAACGGCGGCGGCGCTAGCTAAGTATCTGTCGGTCGCGCTGACTATGATCGAGGACGCTACGGCGCAGTCGCCCGTACTCTGCGTCGCGGGACCCAAAGCGGGCCGCTTGTTGGCGGGACTTATCCCTGGGTCCGGCGCCATCGCTCATTACGGCAGGGTCAAAGTGGCATGGAGGGGTTTTGAGGTCGAAGTCTTGTCGTATCCGGAGATCAGCCGGGAGGCGTTGCTCGTTGTCGCTAGGCCCCCGGTGCTCGGCCAGTTCTATGACGAGCTTGCCGGTGTGGCTAAAGACCAGGGCGCGTCAGCCTTGCCTGAAATTGCCGTTGACATGTTGCGCATCGAATCCGGTATCGGGCATTTCGGTAAGGATTACGGCGTCGATGCGTTCCCGCAGGAAGTGGGCTTGGAGCGCGCGGTCTGTTTTACTAAAGGCTGCTATATGGGGCAGGAATACATGAGTCGCATCAAACATTTTGGCGACACGAAGCGCTTGCTCGTGGGTCTGGTGATTGGTAAAGAAATGAATCTGCCGCGCGCCGTCATGCATGAAGGCCGTGAAGTGGGTCAGGCGACCAGTATCGTCTACTCGCAGGCATTGGATGCGTTTCTGGCGTTGGCGGTTCTGCCTAAAGAGCTTGCTGTGGGTGCGGGTAAGTTTTCGTTGGCGTCAGGGGAGGGTAAGATAGAAGCCCGCGTCGTCAAGTTCCCCATCGAGGATACGGCGCGTTGACCCTGGGTTATTCACCGAAGCGTGGATTGATGACGTTGTTGTCTGTTGAGCCCATGGTATAGGTCAGGCCCAAAGTGCCTGAATATTGGAAGGTTGCCGGAAGCTGGCGGTCCCGGGCGCGGATCTCGTCTGCGGAGGCTTCGGTCTTGGTCAATGAGATCTGGTCGTTGACAAAGGAACCCCTGGCTTGGGCGTCCACTGTGAGTCCTTCCGTCACGCGCAGGGATAACCGTGTTAGCAGGTCTAAGCGCCATTTGTCCATGTGGCTGAACAGATAATGGTCGCCAGTGATAGAAGTCTGCACGCTGCCCCAATCTTGCTTGACATCGAGCGTCATTGACAATAGATGCTTGAAGAGCAATTCGTGCGTCTTGCCATAGATCGTCTTTTCATCGTAGATGACGAAACTAGGGCCCGCGATATAGTCGACGCGTAGTTGTTTGCGGTTGGCTTGGGTATAAGGGAAGACGCTGTATTCTATCCCGGGTGAAGCGCCGTAGCCGAGTCTAGTGTTGTCGTATTGACTGCTGCGTACCGATGACCAGGCGCCCAGGGACCAGTGTCCATCCAAGCTCTTGACCGCCATGGCGTTTAAATTCTCCCCGTGGTAACCGTCGCTGGCACTCTGGCCGCCGGCCTTGATCGTCGTCTTGTAGTACATAGCACTGGCTCCCAAGGAGACCTTGAGCTCGGGCGTCACGCGGTCGGCGCTCAAGCCACCTTCGCTTTGCAGAGTCTGGCTCCATTTATCCGCATTGAACATGCCGCTTAAGCGTCCGCTTAGAACCCAGTTGTCCCAAGAGTCTTTTTCCTTGGGTTTGCTCTCATCGTAATCGAAGTCCACGTCGAGATCGCTTTTGAGCGGACTTTGGGCCGCATAACGTACCAGGCCAAGCTTCAATTGCTTGGTGAGACCCTGTCTGGTTTGATGCGCGGTAGACTTAGGCGGATCGTCATAGGTGAGAGAATCGTCTTTGCCCTGGAATCGTTGCCGTCCTTGATAGTCGAGTGTGTAGCGCACGCCAGAATTACCCGTGGGTTGCCGGGTGACGAGGATGAAGACTTGGGCTTCTTTGGCGTCGCGCACGAAATTGACGAAGCGGATCTGCTCGCGCGTGAAGTCCTGGTCGCAGGATGGGCAATCGAGATAGACCCGCACCGAGCCCGCCAGCGGCTTTTGACCGCCGGTATCGGCCCATGCGCGATATGGAGCAATGAGGATAAAGGAAATCAGGATGGCGTGAATCATGGTCAATCAAACGTAGCAGTTAAAGGGGGGCGGGTACTAGATTCTTAAGGCCTATCTATGCCTAGGACTAAAGTCCCAGATTGTTATAGTCACTGGTATTGATAAATATCATTTTAATGATAAAATAAGTTATTGATAATGATAAGGAGGCGGTATGCCGATCATTAAATCTATCTCTGATCTAAGAAACCACGCTAATGAGATATCCGGTATTTGTCACAAGCAAGGGGAGCCCGTGTTCGTCACTAAGAACGGGAAAAGCGACTTGGTGGTGATGAGCCAGGTGGCTTATGAAGAGCTTGAATCCAAACTCGAACTTTATGACAAATTGGAAGAAGCGCGTTCGGACGCAGAGCGCGGCGATAAAGGCGTTTCTCACGCCAACATGATGCGGCGTTTAAAAGACCGTTTGGAATGAAAAAGTTCGATATCGTCTATCTACGACGGGCCCAAGAAGATCTTGAGGGGATTTTCAATTATATCCGTAAGGATAGTCCTACGCATGCCAAGACCTGGATCAACAAAATCGATCGCGAGATATCGAGAGTCGCTGCTTTCCCGGAATCCGGCGCCATCCCTAAAGATAACCGCATTGCCGCTCTGGGCTATAGAATGATTATTATCGATGACTATCTAGCCTTTTATCTTATCCGTAAGCATAGGGTAGAAATCCAACGCGTACTTCATGGCCGACAGAAGTATTCGTTCCTGTTGTGAATTAGCTGGGGATGGTACTCTCGCGCCTGCGGCGCTCGAGAAAATCCAACTGCGCTCAGATAGTCCGAAACTGCGTTTCGCGCTATCTTCGCTTGTTGGATTTGCGAACCAGCGTGGTTTTCAGTCTTCTCCGGTTATATTTCAAAATACCCACTGCGTGGATATTTTGAGATATGGCTGGGGAAGGGTTCGAACCTTCGTAGGGCATAGCCCGCCGGTTTTACAGACCGGTGCGTTTGACCGCTCCGCCACCCAGCCCCAAAGTTTCAACAAAACTTACAAAGGAAGAAACTTTAGGTCCATTACGAGCATCAAAAAACCACTTTTCTTGCGAGTAAAGGACCAACATCACTGACGTTTGTCAATTATATCTTGCCTTGATGCCCCGCTACTCTTGCGAGTGAGGGACTAGCATTAACATCACTGTTGCTCGTTTATTATATCTTGCATCGGAGTTTTCCAGACCTGCTTGTATAATTTACCCATATTGCCATAATTATGTTTATATGTTAATATAGACTATGCATAAAACCACGATCGTCTTGAGTTTGCAACTGCTGAAAGCGGCGAAACTCTTCGCTTTGCAGAGGGATCGAACGCTTAAGGATGTCATCGAGGAGGCTTTGGAACGTTATTTAATGCGTCCACAGCTGTCAGAAAAACGCAGTGACGCGGGACTCTTCGAGATTGCGCCTCCGGTCAAAAGCAAGATCACCGGAAACTTGAAGCGTTCTTCTTTATACACGGACAGGATCGCACGCCAGGGCTGACCCGGATGATCTTGCTTGACACCAACGTCCTGGTCAAGGCTTGGGCTACCCAGGCGTCTGGGCACGAGGAGGCTAAACGGGTTGTTGCCGAGGCGGCGCAGGGGGAGCTCAAAGCTTGCGTGAGCGCGCAAAATCTTTGGGAATTCTTCAGCGTCATCACTAACCCTAAAAAGTTCGATCCTCCGGTCACGGCCAAGGCAGCTTTGGATATCATAGATGCGTTGCTAGCTACACGGATCAAAGTCATCATGCCGACAGTAGCCGCCATGCAGAAAACCTTGGAATTGTTGAAGGTTTTATGCAAAACACGGGGTGTCGAGGTGTTCGACGTTTTTTTAGCCGCGACCGCTTTGGAACACGGGGTTAAAGAAATCTACACGCAAAACACCAAGGATTTTGTGGGCATACCAGGCTTAGCCGTCCGTAATCCTTTCAGTTGAATCTCGGTTTTTTAAGCGTTAAACGCATCGTGTCTTTGTTTTGACACATGGGGGGGGAATGCTTAAATAAGGGTAGTAGTAGATTCATAAGATATGGAGGCATGAGATGAGCAATAAGATAGCGCGTAAGTTTTCTGTCGTTGCGGTTTTTTGTTTGGCTGGCATCGGTATTTGCGTGGGACAGGCATTGAATCCGATGCAATTAGGAGATATTTTTGCTTCTGGCAAAAAACCTGGTATTATTGCGCCAAAGCTCAAGGCTCCTGCATATAGTCGTCCGGATATAGTAGTCGAGCGGGGCAGGGCTTATTTCTTTATTCCAATAACCAGGGCGGACAGGCAGTGGTCATGGAATCAGGGCACGACGCCGAAGAATTATCTTGAGTATGCTTGGGGTTTTTTGCTTAAGTCCGCAGGGAGGGAATATGAGATTTCTTTTACTAAGGCTAAATATCCCAACGATAGCGTTAATAAGCAGGGGAGTCTTGCCAATTTGGTTGGGGAAGGGCAGATGAATGTTTGGGTTGTCACGCCAAGACAGGGCGGTGATGGGTGGACTCAAAAAGTACCCATTGCAACCATCGATGGTAGTGTTGTTGTCAGTGATGGAAGGATCAAGGGCATCGCCTTGGTGATCGATGAGAACTATGGCGGATCATTTTTATCTTTACTCAACAAGGAGCGGCCAACCGCAGCGAATGCTGTGGCTTATGGAAGAGTTTTGCCTTATAAGAAGTGGCCCGAAACCAAGATCAGATATCGGTGAAGAAGAAAGTAGGTAAAGTTTCAGATCGGTCGTTAGATAATCTTTTAGCCTTACAGGCTCGCGCTCGTGAGGTCTCACCCAAAAAAGACAAGTATCTTACTCTGGAAGAAGCTGAAAAACGTTGGATTAAAAGTAGACGTTTACGCAAGATCTAAGTCAGCTTTTCAGACCCTTCAAGATCTCTCGCGTCGCCGCTGAACGGTTGAGCGTGTAGAAGTGCACACCCGGGGCGCCTTTGGCGAGCAATTCCTTACATTGTTTGATGGCGTGCTCGATGCTCACGTCGATGACGGCTCGGGGGTCGTTTTTGGCGGATTCCAGATCCTTGAGCAGTCCTGAGGGGACTTTGGCGCCGCACATGGCCGAGAATTTCTGCACTTGGTTCACATTGGTGATGGGCATGATACCGGGGATGATGGGCAGCCCGATGCCTATGGCCCGGGCTTTGTCCACAAAATCGAAATAGTCCTGGTTATCGAAGAAGAGTTGCGTGGTGATAAAGTCAGCGCCTGCCGCCACTTTTTCTTTAAGGTGTTCTAAGTCTTTTTCTTTGCTCGGCGCTTCGGGGTGTTTTTCCGGGTAACCCGCAACGCCTAGACAGAAGCCGTCGAGTCCTTTCAAGTGTTTGATCAGGTCGGTCGCGAAGCGGTAATCCCGCTGTTCAAGAGGGGTCACCGGGGCGTCTTTGGGCAGGTCTCCGCGCAGGGCGAGGATGTTCTCGATACCTAAGTCTTTGACGCGCTTTACGATAGCCGCGATCTCGGGCTTGCTGTGCGCTACGCAGGTCAGATGCATCATGGTCTCGAACCCGTGTTTGTTCTTGATCTCGCCTGCCAATTCCACAGTCTCGGCGCGCGCGCTGCCCCCCGCGCCATAGGTCAGGGACACGAAATCGGGCGCGAAGGGCTTGAGTTTCTCCAAAGTCTCCTGGAATTGCTGCTTCGCTTCCGGGGACTTGGGAAGGAAGAATTCAAACGAGAAGACAGGTTTTTTCTTCTTGAGGATATCGGTGACTTTCATGCGATATCTTTAGTTTGCCGACAGTCCGATCTGCTTTAAGAACGCGTTCTCGTCAGGTTCGCGGCCGAGGAAGCGCCGCAATTGCCCCATCTCATCGACGCTGCGTCCGGGTTCCAGGATGAGCTTGCGGTATTGGCCGCCTGTCTTGGGGTCGAGTAACCCTGCTTTCTGGAAGCGCGTGAACATGTCGGCGGAATAGACTTCGCTCCATAGGTAGCCGTAGTAACCGGCGTCATAGCCGCCGAGGAGATGTCCGAAGCCGGCTTGTGGCAGGGTGCCTTCGCTCATCGGGATACCTCTGATCTTCGTCGATAGGTCGCGCCAAACCGTGGTTGAATCCGCCTGCGGGGTCGTGTGGTAGGTCATGTCGACCGTGGCGAAGAACACTTGTCTTAAGTAGTTGATGCCGGAATCGAGGTTCTTGGCTTCGATCATTTTCTGCAATATCTTTTTGGGTAGTTTTTTTGACGGGTCTTTGTAATGCTGCGACAGGCGCGCGAGGATGTTTTCCTCCCAGATCCAGTTCTCCAGCATCTGCGAGGGCGCTTCCACGAAATCACGCGCGACGTTGGTCCCCGAGAAGCGGCCGTATTTCGAGCGGGTGAGCATCTGGTGCATGATATGGCCGAATTCGTGGAAATAAGTCTCGACCTCGGAATGTTTGAGCAGGGAGGGGGCCGTTGCTGTGGGTTTGTTGAAGTTGGCGACCATGGCGGCTACGGGGCGTTGGTAGCTGAAATCGGGGGTTTCGTAAGCGCGCACTAGATTGAAGGCGGCGGCATGGCTGTATTTGCCTTCCCTGGGATAGAGGTCCATGTAGAAATATCCGAGCAGGACGTCGCCTTCCTTGTCGCGCACAGCGAAGAGCTTGACGTCGGGGTGCCATTTGGGTCCGGAGGATACTTCTTGGAACCGCACGCCTAATATCTCCTGATAGATCGCCAGCATCTCATCGGTGACGTGGGCCATCGGGAAATATTCCTTGATGGCTTCTTCGTCGATAGCGTAACGGGTCTTTTTCGTGAGGTTGTGGTAGAAAGCGCGGTCCCATTCCTGGATGGGCTCGGCGGACTTCTCGGTCTTCTTTTTAAGCGTCAGCATGGCCGCGAGCTCTTTGTCGGATTTCACGCGCAATCTCTGCGAGAGTTTTTCTAAGAATGACAGCACGGTGGCCGGATCCTTGGCCATGTTGTCGGTCAACGCGTAGCTCGCGTGGTCTTTGTAGCCCAAGAGTTCGGCTGTGTGCTGGCGTAAGTTGAGGGCATTTTCTAGGAGTTCCTTGTTGGTTTGGCCGCCGCGCGTGTTGTATTTATGTTCGAGCGCTCTGCGTAAAGCGGGGTTGTTGACGTTTTCCATGAACGGGACATAGTCAGGATAGGAGAGGGTGATTTTGAGTTTTCCATCCTCGGTCTTTTCAAGCTTGCCGATGTAGTCGGCTGGCATGTCCTTGAGTTCATCGGCAGTCACGGCTAAGAAGTCTTTCTGCTCGTTCAAGTTCTTACCGAAGGTGGCTTCGACGTCGGCTAGTTCTTGCTTGAGTTTTTTGATCTCGGCGCGCTTCTCGGCATCGAGGTCAAGGCCATTGCGCCTGAATTCGAGCAGGATCTTATCTAAGAGCCTCTGGTCAGTCTCGGGGAGACTCTCTTTCTTGTCGGCGAAGGCCTTGAAGGTCTTGTAGAGGTCCTCCCGAGTATAGATGTCGATCGTGAATTGGTCTGTCTTGACTTCGCAGTCGTGTGCCGCATCACGCACGGCCTTGTCCGTAGAGACATATTTAAGGAAGGATGGGCTTGACAGGGTGTTATCTAAGACGCCCTCGATATCGTCGAATTCCTTGGCGGTGTTGATGAACGTCGCCTGCTCGGGTTTCAGCGCGGCTAATCTAGCCAGCCGTCCCTGGGCGGTCGTTTGCGCATCTTGACAGACAGTAGCGACCTGTTGCGGCGTCAAGGAAAAATCGAGCCATTCCAGCGGCGCTTTACCGGCGTGCGTCACCGCGCACGACAATGATAGTGTGATGAGTATTGATAGGGATATGCGTTTCATGACGGTCAACCTCCTGGCTCCCATGGCCTGGGGTCTATTTTAGAATTTAGTAGGGTCAATTTGGCTAAAATAGACGTACCGATGGCCATGGAAACCCGTACGAACATCGCTTTGATCGATTTAAAGCGGCAATATAAGTCGCTTAAAGCTGAGATCGATCATGCGGTCGCTAAAGTCATGGATGGCGCGCATTTTGTGCGGGGTCCGGAGCACGACGCTTTTGCGGCCGAATTTTCCGCTTATTGCGGGGTGAGCGCCTGCGCCCCCTTGGCCAACGGTTCCGATGCTTTGTACCTGGTTTTCCGGGCGCTCGATTTAAAACCTGGCGATGAAGTCATCACCACTCCGATGACCTTCATCGCCACAGTCGAGATGCTGGTGCGCGCCGGGGTCAAACCGGTGTTCGCCGACGTCGACGCGGCGACCTATAACATCGATCCGGCCAAGGTCACGGCCAGGGTCACGGCCAAGACCAAGGCGCTGCTGCCGGTGCATCTGTATGGCCAGCCGGCGCAGATGGACGCTATCATGGAGATTGCCGGAAAACATAGGTTGCACGTCATCGAAGACGCCTGCCAGGCGCATGGTGCGCGTTTCAAGACGCGCAGGTGCGGCTCCTTTGGCGTGTTGTCGTGCTTTAGTTTTTATCCATCCAAGAATCTGGGGGCTTTCGGTGACGCCGGAGCCGTGGTTTCCAACGATAAAGCGATGGTCCAGCGTATCCTGCGGCTGGGCAACCATGGGTATGCCCAAGGGTATGATTATAAGGAAGAGGGTATCAACAGTCGTTTGGATGAGATCCAGGCCGCTATCTTACGTGTTAAATTAAAGCACCTTGACGTCTGGAACGAGCGCCGCCGCCGCGCCGCGGTCTCTTATGATTGTGGGCTTGAAGGGGTCGGCGACATCGTCATACCCAAGAACGCTCCCGGATGCGAGAGCGTCTATCATCTTTACGTCATCCAGACCAAGAGCCGGGATAGATTGGCGGCGTATCTTAAAGACCACGGTATCGCTTGCCAGGTCCATTATCCCCAGGCGTTACATCAGCTCGAGGTGTTCAGATATATGGATCTTAAGGCGGGGTCGTATCCTGTCGCCGAAGAGATCTGCAGCCGGGCGCTGTCCTTGCCGATGTTCCCGGAGATCACCGATAGCGAGATCGGCCAAGTGGTCGACCGCATCCGCGCATTCTTCCGCAAGTAGTCTTTTAGTTGCCCCTGCCAGAGAGTGATTTAAGCACATCGATCGGGAAAGGGATGATCGTCGTCGCCTTGTCTTTCCCTGACATCTCGAGCATAGTCTGCAAGTAGCGTAATTGTATGGTTGTCGGGTTCTTGCTCATGATATCGGCGGCTTGACTCAATTTTTCCGCAGCTTGGAATTCGCCTTCGGCTGCGATGACTTTGGCGCGGCGCTCGCGTTCCGCCTCGGCTTGCCGGGCGATGGCGCGTTGCATGTCTTGCGGGATCTCAACGTCCTTTATCTCGACGATCGACACTTTGATGCCCCAAGGGTCGGTACGTTCATCGATGATCTTCTGTAATTGGGCGTTCAACTTCTCGCGCTCGCCTAAGACCTCGTCGAACTCCGCTTGACCCACGATGCTGCGTAGCGTCGTCTGTGCGATTTGGCTTGTGGCGATGATGTAGTTTTGGATCTTGACTACCGCATTGCAGGGGTCGAGGACGCGGAAATAGACCAAGGCGTTGACTTTCAAAGGGACGTTGTCTTTGGTGATGACTTCTTGCACCGGGACATCCAGGGTCAATGTGCGTAAGTCGACCTTGACCATCTGGTCGACGATGGGGATGATGAAGAAGAGTCCGGGGCCTTTGGCGCCGACTAAGCGGCCCAAGCGGAAGATGACGCCGCGTTCGTATTCCTTGACGATGCGCACTGCGCTAGTGATGATGAAGAAAGCGATGATGCCTAGAGTCAGCAACGAGCCCATGAGATACCTCCTGGATCAGTCCTTGAGTTCTTTGACGGTCAAGTGGTTGCCGTCGATCGATTCCACTATAACTCTTTTTCCCTTACCGATGACCCCTTGCGATGAGCGGGCCTGCCAGAGTTCGCCCTGGGCCATGATCATGCCTTCCGGGTCGAGGTCTCGGGTCACGAGCGCGGGCTGTCCCAGCAGGCCTTCCTTGCCTGTTGTGGGCTTTTTCCTTTGGATATCGAGCGCCGCGCCGATAGCGTAGGTGAAGAATGCGAAGGTCGCCGCCGCGCTCGTCAAGATGATGCCTGATGAGATGCGGAAGTAGGCGTCCGCGCTTTCGATCAACATGAAAGAACCCAGCACCAGGGCGGTGATGCCGCCGATAGCCAGGACCCCGTGGGTCGCAAGTTTGAGTTCGAGGATGAACAGGGCGATGCCAAAGAGCAGTAGGAGCAAGCCCGTGTAATTGATGGGCAGCATCTGCAATGACATGAACGCCAAGAGCAGGCTGATGCCGCCGATAGCTGCGCCCAAGCCGACCCCGGGACTGCTGAACTCATAGATGAGCCCGTAGATACCGAGCATCAACAGGATATACGCGATATTGGGGTGCGCTAGGTAGTTCATGAAGCGTTGCATGAAATCCATCGGAGCCTCTTCGACAGGCGCGTCGGTAAGCCGTAGGAGGAATTCTTTCTTGTCCTTGTGGATGCGCTTGCCGTCAAGCTGTTTGAAGAGGTCTTTGAGGTCGTCAGCTAGGTTATCGATGACGCCTTGCTTGAACGCTTCTTGCGCGGTCAAGGACTTGCTTTCCGTGACCGCCGAGACCGCCCATTGCCAGTTGCGGCCTTTTTCCTTGGTCAGAGATTCCATGTACGCGGATGCGTCAGAGACCGCTTTTTGCTCCATGATCGAGGCGTCTTTGCCGCCTTCTTTTTCCGCGCCCATCACTGGGGCGGATGGGCCAAGGTTGACGGGATGCGCCGCGCCGATGTTCGATGACGGCGCCATAGCCGCGACGTCGGAAGCCATGGTGATGAAGACTCCGGCGGAG
>JBBTGF010000048.1:22891-23320 GCA_038041525.1 Elusimicrobiota bacterium
CACGTAGACGATGACCGGGATGGGGGTGTTTAAGATGGCTTCGATGATGTCACGCATCGCGGTCATCAGCCCACCCGGGGTATTTAAGATGATGACCACCGCCTGCGCCTCGCGTTCATGAGCCTTCTTGATGCCTGTGGTCAGATATTTCGAGAGCACCGGGTTGATGGGGGACTTGGCCTCCAGGACAACGACCGGGCGCGCTGTGCCTTTCAAGTTTAAGTTGTCTTTAGCGTAGGCGGTGTTAAGCGTCAACGCTACCAAAGCGATCGCAAATATTTTTGTGTTCATATTTCCTTAATTCAATGATACGAATTATCAAGTTTTGCGGGGAGTTGTTATTTTGCTAACTAGTCGTGGTATTAATCCTAGATTAGAATTGTCCAACGCAAGATGAGCCTGAAAAATATACTGTTTCCAACGCAAGAT
>JBBTGF010000049.1:0-1833 GCA_038041525.1 Elusimicrobiota bacterium
CGCAAGTGCGGCTCGCGCAAATAGGCAAGCCAGGGCGGTGACCGCAAAAACTCAAGGAAACGCTCGGTCTCTTTCGCCGAAAGATCGATCCGGGAGAAGACGCTCACCACGCGATCGAGCTGATTGTTGTAATTCCAGCCCGCAGAGGCGAGACCTTGAGTCATCTGTCCAAGTAATGAAAAAGCTTCTGATTTTGTCAGCACAGCACGCAACGCGCCTCTGGCGCTATCAGCGTACCGCGCCTCCGGCGCGGTACCGGTCACGGCTACCGGCGCCGCCTTGACTGGACTATTGACCATGACCTTGTAACGATGCACCGACCTCAACCAAACCGCCACGCTGGCCACAAGCGCAGGCAGAAGCGCCGCGCCCACGAATACCGGGCCCCCGGTGAACGCCGCAATGATGAATCCTGCTTGAAACATGACCCCCGCGGTTGTAATCCAGTTCATCAGCTCAAAAAGGTTCGTAGCGGTAGCGAGCGCCTTATCATCAAGCCCTACTTTATGCAGGAATTTTTTCCACCAGAAATAGACACCTAACGCTGAAAGATAACCGAACCCCAGAGCGAACGTGACTTCCGAAGCGCCCATCGCCGCGGCCACGACCACCCCCCCTATGACAGCCATAGCGCCCACGAGCGCGAAACCACGCTGATCATGTTTAGAACCTTTCCCCCCTTCGATCACTTTAAAGCTTTTACGTCGTGATTCCGGGGGCAAGCGGCGCCAGACGATGTGGTCAATAGCGCGATTGATCAAATGAACGATTGGAAGATAACCGGCGATGAGCGCGAAAACAGCCAGACCATTGAACAGCGTCACCATGTCCGCATCGGTCTGCCCCGCAGCAATATTGATCAACAGATATGATCCCGGCAGCCCGATACCGGCCAATGCCAAACTCACCAACGTGCTGAAGCGCACCGCGCCACGCTGGCCGCGCCTGTCTTTATGAGATTGCTTCGCCCCAGCTTCGCCAGGGCTCGCGATGACTTCGGGATCGTTCTCTTTGGCTAAATCGGCTAAGACTTTAACCGCTTTGTACTTGTAAAGCTCCTCTTTGAGCCAATGCTTCATCTGCGGCACAAGGGTCGTGGGTGCGATGTTCAATCCGTGCTTCTGCGCCACTTGTCGGCGCATGGCGAAAAGCTGTTGTTGAGGGTCGAGAGCTTGCGGCGCGCCAGGAGCAGGTTCCTGGGGAGCCGCCGCGACCGGGGCGCTTTGCACGCCCGTCTGGTTATGCAAAACACTGATCTGCGTAGGTTGACTGAACCCGTCCCTGCTGACAAAAACAGCGGTCTTTCCATCCAAGTCCATCGCGGCATCGACATACTTAAAGGGTAGAGCATAAGACTGACCATGACCATCACGATTGACGATGATACTATCACCGAACATGAAAACCCTTTCATGCTTACCGATCGTGGCTGCGGCCAACAAATTATTGCCGCGGACTGCCGGAGTCATCTGGAAATCAGCGCTAGGTTTCAACTTCCTTAGAAAATGGACATTGGAATGACCTCTCGAAAGCATCACGATCGAACCGGCTGACGCTCCGGGATGCGCGAATGTCGAGCCTGGAGGTGCGATGAACAATCCGCTGATGCCAAGATGCGTATTGCCAAACGGCTCCATCGTGGCGATCGTCACCTGGCCGTTATCAAACGACGCAATCTGCAATTCGCCGCGGCGGCTCGCCGCCACGATATCACCTTCATAGTCAACCGCCAAGTGATCGATACTCGGGGACGCAAGCGCATTGGGCGCCGAGTCGACAGTGCCGGCTGCGATATCCAAGATACCTAAGTACTGCGAGTACGCGAACGCCATG
>JBBTGF010000050.1:0-2554 GCA_038041525.1 Elusimicrobiota bacterium
GTCGATGGTAAGCAGGCGCTTCTGCGGGGGGAGGCCTGCGCCGTAGACGTCTTCGAAGATGGCGCAGTTGATGCGGATGTCGGTCATCACCCTGGGTGACGCTGCCAGCGCTATCTTCGTTTCCCTGTCGGCATAGGCGAAATATCTGTCCTCGAACTGCCCAGTGAGTCCGCCGGAGAAGACAAAGATGTATTGTAAAGATTTGGCGTAGCGGATTTCTTTGTTCCTTCTTGTTTGCTCATCTTGGTCTTTTACGGTCCAATTTGCGGCGATACGGTCGCAAAAAAGGCGCGCCTCCTCGACGTTCCAGGGCTTGCCGAGTTCATGAAGACCGTGGCGGATGTTCGCCCAGGCCGGATGCCAATCGTTCATCAGCCATAGGGGCGCGTCGGGTTTTTCGTCTTTGGGCATCATGGCTATGCTGTCGACTTTGGTCAAAGGTAGCACGCAGGCGCGCTCTAAGCCGCAACGTTCGATGCGGTAGCGCAAAGTGACGCCGTCTTTGAATCTCTCCCGATCCTCGAATCCCATGATGCCTTCGAAGAACATGATGCGGTCATCGTAGCGGTTTTCCTCGCAGAGATTGGCCAGGTTGAACTCTTTAAGGGCGTTGTTGCGATGGCTCCAGCGGTTGTCCATCCCTGAATGGTGCGCCGCTTCGTGGAAATAATAATCTGCGAGTTCCGTGTAGTCGCGTTTCTCGAAAGCGCCCTGCGGCAAGACGATGTAGTAGAGCCGGTCGAAATCAGCGGGCAATCCCACGGCCTTTAGGCGTCGGGTGTCGCGCTTGATGCGCGGCGGTGCGCCAGGGCCGGTACCTAGTCGTTGCGTCACGGTGTAAGCGAGGGCTGTTGGCTGTAGTCCAGAAAAATTAGTGTATGCCTTTGCCGGGACACAGACCACGGTAGCCGAGGTCATGACCGCTACGATCTTGTGCATGTAAGGCTCGATGCGGTATGTGGCGATGAAATCTCGGATGCGTGAGAAGGCTTCGGTCAAAGCGTCCTCGCTTTTGCGCTTGATGAGTGTACGACCCTCGGCGCCCAAACCCGTTTGACAGGAGCGGTCGATGCGCAGGCCGTAGCTGGTGACGATGTCGCCTTTCTCTGCCGTGGCCGAGCGCGGGGCGCTATGGTATTTTTGAGCCCATGACCTTACGATGTCATCTTGGGCGTGCGCGTCCTGGTGAAGCAGCAGTATCAGGATAAAAAGCCGTGACACCAGTATAGTTTAGCTTGAAAAATGCGGCCCCCGCTCTATGGTCCCGTGGGACTTTGGGAGCGGGGGCCGATCGCGGACATGCTTTTTTTAGCCTTTGTTGCGTTCGTTGTTCTTGGTGAGTTTCTCCAAGGTCAACCAGCGGTCCGTGCCCGCGAATTTCTGGTGTTTCTTGGTGGGCGGCTCGCCGGTCGGCAGAGAAGCCTCATCGTTTTGCAAGTCGGCCAATGCCGAGAGGCCGCCTTCGCGGAATTTTTTCAAACGTGCGTCCAAGGCCATACCTGCCGAGCGGAAGCACAGCAGGGTGGAGAATTGCAGGGCGAAGCCGAGTTCGCCGAGTTCGGCGTTGCTGATCAGGCGCCCTTCCTGTTTAGCCTTGCCCCAGTAGAGCGAGGGTGACAGGTTGAAGCCGAGTATCTGGTTCGGATAGTATTTATGCACACCCTCGGCGAACCTGCGGGGGTCGTCGAGGTCGGTATTGTTGAACTCGGGCCAGATGACGTCGACGCCTAAGGACGCGGCCTCCAGCGCGCGGTCGATGGCGTGCTCGACCGAGCCTTCCCGGCCTCCGGGAACCGATCCGTCGGCGGCGTCGGTACGCGCGATGACGACGATCTTCTTGCCTGTGGCGTAGGCCGCAGCTTTGATGGCGATCAATTTCTCGATCCATTTGCTCGTGGGTACCAGCACCTTGGATTTCTTGACCCCGTGATGCGTGACGATGTGGCCGCAGGTGCGTTCTGCCGGATCCTGGTCCTCTAAATGCACGCCGGCGATGCCCACGCGGATGAGTTCGCGGGTGAGAGCGAAGGTCTGGGTTGGGCCGCCAAAGCCCGCTTCGATGTCGGCGAAGATGGGTGGCAGGTTCAATATTTCTCCATTGCTGTCGTAGTAATGCGTGTCGCGCGCGCCTTCGATGCCGCGGATGAGCTCGCGGGCGAGTTCGACCATGGAATGCGAGGGGTAGACCCCGATGTCAGGATACATGTGATGCGCCACGGCCAATTGCCAGCCGCTGGCATAGATCGCATCGAAGCTGTGCCGGGTCAGGAACGCCGAGGTTAGCGCATCGTAACAGCCGGCCGTCAGTACATAGGAATTCTCCGGATCCGTTTTGCGATGTGAGAAGCGTTCGATGAGCATGGCGCGTAATTTATCGTAAGGCAAGATGTTCTCCGGCGGGGCGAAGAGTTTGCTGACGGACTGTGACGGATAGGACCACCTTTTAAAGGCGGCCGCGTCTTTGTTCACGTCCTTGGGGGTCTCCGGTGTCTGTTCCTGCAGCATCGTCAATGGCTTTTCCTCCTGTTTTTTCTTTTTTTTCTTGGGGGAGTGC
>JBBTGF010000051.1:0-4388 GCA_038041525.1 Elusimicrobiota bacterium
CAGGAAACCAGCTCAGACATCAGGCCAAGGACTTTATCCGGCGGCGGAGGCAGGTATTGACCGACGCGTACTTGCATGGTTCGATAGTGGCCGGATCTGCCCTGGTCCATGACGCCCGAAGCGACGATCTCGTGGAGCTTGAAGATATCCACATGATCGACCTGTTTTAGCGCCGCGTGTTTTTCTATGAACCGTAGGCCCGCGAAATAATTTAAAATCTCCCGCTTGGAGCGATCCGTTTGTGATGTCAGGGGTTGCCCTTGCTCCAGGAGCCGGACTTGTTCCAAAGTCAAAGGGTTTCCTTCTATCGCGGTCGAACTGTGCGCGTTGCGGGCCCTGGCGTCTTTTTGCAGCGCCGGGATCCAGGAAACCTGCACTGCCGAGGCCATGATCTTTTCCCGGAAAACGGAGATTTCCTCGATCATGCGTAAGAGATGCGGGGTGACCTCGAACTTTGGCCGGTAAGGCATAAGTAATCGTACCAGCAGGTGAATAATAAGTCAAGTATAAGTCAAGTTATTGGTCAAGTGCATCTGGCCGGTTCCGGGCTGGTCGCTTGATTTCATAGCCAGCGCTATCTATTCCGTTACATTTTTAGATTTTCTCCGTATACCTGTATGGGGGCTGGCGCCCCGGAACTGGAGGTATACATGAAGGACAAATTGATGATGGAAGTCGTCGAACGTAGGATTTATCTTATCCGTGGCCAGAAGGTGATGCTTGATAGGGACCTGGCAGAGCTATATGAAGTGGAGACAAAGGCATTGAATCGTGCCGTGCATCGTAACATGGAACGTTTTCCCTTGGATTTTGCGTTCCAGTTGACTGTCGTTGAGAGGGAAAACTTGAGGTGCCAAATTGGCACCTCAAGTTGGGGTGGATCAAGATATTTGCCATTCGCTTTTACCGAGCAAGGCGTTGCCATGCTATCGAGCGTATTGAGAAGCAAAAGGGCCGCATTCGTTAACATCGCTATCATGCGCGCCTTCGTGCGCTTACGGCAGGTGTTATCTACAAATGTCGAATTGGCAAAACGCCTGGAAACGATTGAGAAGCGTTTGTTTGAGCACGGGGATGAACTAAGTCAGCATAAAGGGCAGATCAAAGAGGTTTTTGACGCTATACGTGATCTGATGGCCGACCCTGCTAAAGCGGTCTCCAAGATCGGTTTCAAATAGGGTTTGGCTGCGCGCCCCTGGGTAATGGGCAGGTCGGTATTGAATATCTGTAAACTATAGTATACAATTATGACACAGCGTAAAGTCATCATCTACAAGACTCGGACCGGAGTCGAACCGTATGTCGAATATGTCGATTCACTCAAAGACCGCGAGGGGGCGGCTAAGATCAGAGCGCGCGTCACCCGTGCAGCGCTCGGGAATCTTGGCGACCATCGCAGCGTCGGTGGCGGGGTCATCGAATTAAGGATCCATTATGGACCGGGATACCGTATCTATTGCGGATCGTATGGAAGGATCCTGTTGGTTTTACTCTGTGCGGGAGACAAACACAGCCAGAATGAGGATATCCGCAAAGCCGTCGGTCACTGGCAAGATTACAGGAGGAGCGTATGAGAACTTATAGAAGCCATGACGATTATCTTAATAAGGCTCTGAAAGACCCGAAGGAAGCCGCTCGTTATCTCAATGCCGTGACGCAGGAGAACGATCCAGCGCTCATCCTTGCCGCACTTGCGCAAGTGGCGCGGGCGCACGGGATGTCAAAAATGGCAAAAAAGACTTCCTTCTCAAGGATGGGGCTTTACAAGATGCTTTCGAAGAAAGGCAATCCGGAATTCAAGACATTCTTGGGGGTCCTCAACGTTTCGGGATTGAGGATGTCTTTCAAACCGGCTGTTCACGCTGCATCGACCCACCAGCCCCGCTAGGTCTGATTTCATACTTCAGTTGATAATGCGTGAGTGCAAGGTCTTGAAATCACAATCTGTGATTTCAAATAGCATCTGGATTCCGGATAATCGCCTGCGGCGATTTCCGGATCAGCGCCTCGGATCAGCGCCTCTGGCGCAACAAGTGCCGGAGCCTCTGGCGACGGCCCGGCGCAACAGGTGTCGCTGTCTCTGACAGCGACCGGAATGACGGGGAAGGGGGCTGCTTAGATCCCTAGCGCCTTGAGGATGGCTTGGCAGAAAAGGGGTAAATCGTCGGGTTTGCGAGAGGTGATGAGGTTGCCGTCGACTACCACTGCCGAGTCCTCGTAGCGGGCTCCGGCGTTTTTGAGGTCGTCGGCGATGGCGCTAAAGCAGGTGGCTTTCTTACCTCTAAGGATGCCTGCCGAGACCAGGACCCAGGGTCCGTGGCAGATGGAGGCCACTATCTTTCCTTTATTATAGGCATCCTGAACGAATTGGATGCTTTGCGGGCAGCGGCGCAGGTAATCCGGGGCGAAGCCCCCGGGCACGATGACCGCGTCATAAGCATCAGCCTTTGCGTTTGCAAAGGTCGTCTCGACGTTGGCCGGGTAGCCGTATTTCCCTTTATAGGTCGACTCAAGGGGTGCGATGAAGTCGACCTGGGCGCCGGCTTCGCGCAGCCGGTAATATGGGTACCAGACTTCCAGGTCCTGATAATCCTGCTCGATCAAAATTGCAATTTTCTTAGCCATTGTCTTTCTCCTCCACTTTGCAACAGGGGCACAGCGCCCGCAAAGTCTCGAAGCGATAGATACCGGTGCTGTGGTTGTCCGAGAACATGATGGCGACGGCATAGTGGCCGACCAGGTCGACCTTGAGCCCGCCGACCGTGTCCGGGATGCTGCCCTTCGCGATCATCTTCTCTCCGGTCACTTCGTTGACGCACATAGCACAGGGGCAGTTCTCGCGCAGATAATAAAAAGGCAGCACGCTCTGATGCGCGTCTTCCCAGACGATCTTAAGATGTTTGACGCCGCCTTTTTTTATCTCGACGGGATTGGTGGCCGGGTTCATTCCTCGACGACCTGCAATTGCGGCTTGCCCATATTGACGATGGAGATCTGCGCGGCGAGCTTCTCAAGGATCTGCCGATAGGCCAGGCTCGAAGGCGCTTTGGGATCGGCCATGATGATGGGCGTGCCGGAATCCGCTTGCTTCCTTATGGAAGTATCCAGCGGGATCTCACCAAGATAAGGAAGATGTAATCGCTCCGCCGCGGCTTTGACGCCACCGTTACCGAAAATGTCATCGCGCTCATGGCAGTGCGGACAGACATAGTGGCTCATGTTCTCGATCAAGCCCAACATCGGCACGCGCGCGATCTCGAACAATCGGAAAGTTTTCAGTGCGATGGTGAGGCCGACGTCTTGCGGGGTGGAGACAAGTACCGCTCCCGTCAATGCGATCGACTGACACAGCGTGATGTGGATGTCGCCGGTTCCCGGCGGCAGGTCCACCAAGAGGTAATCGAGCTCTCCCCAGAGGACGTCGAAGAGGCTCTGTGATAGCGCACCATGCGCCATCGGTCCGCGCCAGATCAGAGGTTTATCCGCCGGGGCCATGAAGCCCATGGACATGAATTTGACACCATGCGCCGTCGCAGGTTCGATCTTGTTCCCTTTTACTTCCAATAATTTGTTCGGGCCCATCATGATCGGGATCGACGGTCCATAGATGTCGGCGTCGAGCAATCCGACTTTGGCTCCTGTCTGCGCTAAGCCGACGGCGAGGTTCGTCGATACCGTTGATTTACCGACTCCGCCTTTTCCGCTTCCGATCGCGATGATGTTTTTCACGCCAGCCAATGCCGTCTTGTCCTTCGCGGGCGCGCTCGAGCGCACTTCGGAAGTCATGTTGACCGCGACAGTTGCGACTCCGGGTAATGAAGCCACCAGGCGTTGTGCTTCCGCTTGCATCTGATTTTTCACAGGGCAAGCGGGCGTCGTCAGATTGATATCGAAGTTGACTTTATCTTTATCGATGACGATGTTGCGCACGAATCCCAACGTGACGATATCTTTTCCTAGATCGGGATCGATTATTTTTTTGAGGATCCCGAGTATTTCATTTGTTGTTATCATAAAAAAATTATAGCGTATGCATGTGGGGGGGTTGACAAAGACGATTTCATTCGCTAATATAAACAGGTAATAAGTTTGGCTCAGATAAGCCAGCCTATGAAACCCTTGATGAAAATCAAGGGTTGAAAATACTTCACTCGATTTTGTATACTCAAAGTAGAGTTAAGTCGGATCTTTCAAAATTCAATCCTCGTAGTCGCGAGAGTATTTCTTGCAGAAATCTACGAGTGCCTGTATTCAAGCTAAATCTTGGTCTTTGTTAAGTTCAAAGAGAATATGAGCAGATAAAATTAGCTATATAGCTCTAATGCAATATGGCGAGTTTGATCCTGGCTCAGAGTTAACGCTGGCGGCGTGCCTAACACATGCAAGTC
>JBBTGF010000052.1:0-3775 GCA_038041525.1 Elusimicrobiota bacterium
TCTTTGCCGCCGGGAACGTATTCTAAAGGGTAATTCCCGTTTTGCGGTTTTTCCGCTCGTTGTAAACTCGCGGTGAAGTCGTAATTAGGGATGACGACTTCTGCGATCTCTTGTTTTAGCTCAGACAATCCTTGGAACTCTTGGTCAAAGAGTTCGTCTAAGCGGTCGCGCACATAGGCGGGTTTGGCGGAGTCGTCGATCTTCTCTGTGGGCGCCACCTTACCTGAACCCGGGGCAAAGCGCCCTTCTCTAGCGTCTTGCACTAGTCCCAAAGCTGAAAGCACGGCTTTCCCGGCTTGTCTGCCCTGGCCTTGCCTCGCCGCCCGGTCCAGGAACAACGTCAGTCCGGTGTATTCTTGCTTGTCCGGGTCATAGAAAAGGGTCAGGGGCAAGGCTTGGCAGTTACCCTCCTGATCGCGAGTGGCGCAGGCGGTGTTGATGCCTAAGTCTTGGAGATGGAGTTCGAGGTTTTGGATAGCTATTTTGTCATTCTGAGCCGCAGGCGAAGAATCAATAAAGGATTTTCTTGATTGATCCTTCGCCCCGATTGCATCGGGACTCAGGATGACAGAGGGGAGCGGTACCAAACTTTGGTTAACCGCCGGGACCTGCGGCTCCACGCCCGCGCATACCGGGTGCGACATAGTGGCGCAGTCGATGATTTCGCCGGAAGGCAGGATGGTGGCTGTCGGGGTCCCGCCTCCCTTGCCGGAGGCAAGGGACCCTTTAAGTCCCGGAGGGACGATGGGTCCGGCGGGTCGAGCGTCACCCGAGCCTTGGATCAGCGCCTCTGGCGCAACAGGTGCCGCAAGCTCTGCGAGCGGCCTGGCGAGGGGGGTTTGGGCTAAGGCTTGATAGACACCCACACCAGGAGCTGTGACAACGAGACAGATAACAAGAGTAAGCGTCGTCAGCTTTTTACAGGAATTATTAGCAATAAGATCAGGATCCATTCTCCCTCGCTTCTTATATATAGATTAGGTTTGAAGGATGGGGGAATCGAGGGTCCAAAGGGTAGGGTGTTTTAGTCTTAAGTCCTACATGGATAAGGGACTAAAGTCCTATGCCTATATAGGTCCTAAGTCACTGTAGTCGGGGCGGTGGATTTGCCATACTTTATTATGATGCGGGCTTTGAAAGTCATGGCGGTTTTAGCGGTTCTGACGCCGTCTGTGGCGCTGGCTGCCAGCGACCCCGATTCGACTTCCGTCAATCAATTCTTCTATTCCATGACCAGCGGCGATTATGCCCTCACCGCCATCAATGAATTCTTCGAGCATGTCCCGCTAGCGGGTATCGTGGACTTAGGCATAGAGGGTCTGCAGGAAGGCATGGTCCGCATGCTTGAGCGCGAAACGACTCATTTTTGGCGCCGCACGGTCAGGCAAGAACTCGGCCAGATGGGCCTCGGGGATTCGCTCTCATTGACGGGGCATGTCCGTGGCGCAGGTAGACCGGCCTCGTATCATCGCAGTGACTTGAAGAGTGGGATGCGATGGCGGGCGCACGCTTCAGCGCGCCGGTTAGGACTTTCGTTTCTTTATCGCTTTTGACAACAGCGCCGCCGCAGGCGTCCCGAAGATATAGCTCACCGCCAAGATCGTCAGCACGGCTCCAAAGCCCACCTTATCCGCTAACGCCAGGGCGAAGAAAGTCCCTAATAGCGCTATTCGTTGAGCCAATACTTTGTTGCTGGGTGATTTTTTCAGGCTTTTGTAGGGCACGTGCGAGATCATGAGTAATCCTAGAACGGCGAAGAGAGCCGAGATCGCCAAGCGCGCGGTGTCTTCATGAAAGTAGAGCATGTTGTTGCCGGATTTCTGGCCGAAGAACAGCAGTACTGCGACCCATAGAGCCGAGGCGCCGGTGATGGGTAAACCGTCGAAATAGCCCGTGGGTTTGACGGTATCAGTGTGCGCCAGATTGTTGAAGCGCGCCAGCCGGAAGGCGCCCGAGAGCAGATAGATGAGGCAGGCGATGAAGGCTAAAGGGGAGGGCTCGGCGTCGAAGAGCGCTAGGTAGAAGATGACGACCGGGGCTACTCCGAAACTCACCAGGTCAGCCAAAGAATCAAGCTCGATGCCTAAAGGTGTCGTCACCTTGAGTTTTCTGGCGACGAAGCCATCCAAGAAATCACACAGGCAGCTTGACATCAGCAATAGGCCCAGTGTCGTGAACAATCCGCGGGAATCCTGCCAGAACTTGTCTTGCTGGGTCATGCACAACCAGATGGTGGCGAAGCCGAACCCGAGGTTGCCTAAAGTCAATGCGGTGGGGATCGCTTGGCGTAGTTTAGTCGTCATAAGTGGCGATGATAGTCGTACCCGCGTAGACCTTGCTTTTAAGCGCGACCTTGAGGGTCACTTTGTCTTGCGGTAGTTCGAGTTCGACGCGCGAACCCAATAATATCATTCCGAGTCTTTCACCGATATGCAATGGCTGATGTGGTGTGACCCAAGTCCGGATGCGCCGGGCGAGCAGGCCGGTGATCTGGCGCACGCGATAAGTCCCAAGGGTCGCATGGCGCGCGGTCAGCGTCACCGAGACGTTGACGTCCCTGGCTTTAGGGTCGAACGCGGCTAGGAATTTGCTCCCGGAGTGCTCGACAGAGACGGCAGTGCCGTTCAATGGGTTGCGTTGGATATGGTTATCGAGTGGTGACATGAAGATGCCGATGCGCACCATGCCGCCCGTAGGAGTGATATCGGTGATCGTGCCATCGGCGGGGGATAAGACCGGTTCACTGGTCCCCAAAGCGGCGATCTCGGCCGGGTCGGCGCGGCGCTCGGGGTCGCGGAAGAACGTGATGAGCAGCAAGGTCAGCGTCGTCGTGAGTATGGTCAGCAGCAATAGCGGTATCGACGAAGTCTTCTTGGCCAGGATACCCGAAGCCACCGCTAGTGCCAATGTGACTGTTATCCAGGGCAGTGCGCCTTTGTAGATGGGAAGTCCAGGCATCATGCGTATTAAATAAAAAACCGCCAGGCTTAGCTGGCGGTTTTCATCGGAATGACTGACGGAGCTTATTTATGACTGCCGTGTTGGCGTCTTTCTCCCCGATGTTGCCGACGCTCGCCTTGCTGCTGCATACGTTCGCCGCGCTCTTGACGGTGTTCGCCGTGTTTTTCCATGCGTTCACCTTTATTCTCAAGCCGTTCGCCGCGCTGTTCGAGCCGCTCGGCCGCGTGTTCATGCCCGGCTGCTTTGAGCTCCTGGGCTTTTTGCTGCATGTTCTCGCCACGTTCTTGCATACGTTCGCCCTTTTCTTGCATACGCTCGCCTTGTTTTTCGAGCCGTTCGCCGCGTTCTTCCCGGCGTTCACCCTGACGCTCCATGCGTTCGCCCTTGTTCTCAAGCCGTTCGCCGCGCCCGGGCTTGCCATCCTCTTTATCCGCCATCTTCTCGCCGCGTTTTTTCATGCGTTTCGATTGCCGCTCCAGGCGTTCAGCAGCGCGGTCGTGCCCGGCGGCGCGCAGCTCATCGGCCTTTTGCGACATCTTCTCACTGTTCTCTTGTAAGCGCTCCCCGGAGCGTTCTTGGCCGACCGGCCGTTCTTCCTGTTGCGTGGGCGCGGTAGTGTTGTCTTCTTGGGCGATAGCGTATTGCCCCGTTGCCGCCAATAGAGCAGCGAGTAAAGCGTATCTGGTCAGTTTCATCGGTTTCCTCCTGGATTTCTTGACTATGGTTACGATATCGACGTTATCATTTCAATAAGACATGGACAATGTGATTTTATGCACACCCCAAGCGTAGGCTGTATGGTTTTTACGCAGAC
>JBBTGF010000052.1:3785-8297 GCA_038041525.1 Elusimicrobiota bacterium
CCCCCACCGCTCGGGTCTCAGCCGTTTTGAAGTCAAAACGGCTTCCGACACGCTGCGTAAAAACCATACAGCCTACGCTTTGAGCGATAAGTGTCCGATCGATCGTGGTTATGCTAGCACTCTAAATGATAAACTGCTAAAATAGAAACGGTCAAAGTATATGAGGTTACTCGAACAGCAAGAAGTCGTCAAACGTAAGAACCGCCTTTTACAGACGGTCATCATGGAGTTCATCAGGACCGGTCACCCGGTCGCCAGTTCCGAGGTGGCGAAGCTCGATGGCATGAACCTCTCGTCAGCCACGGTGCGCAACCTTTTGCATGAGCTCGAGAGCGAGGGTTTTCTGACCCATCCGCATACCTCCGCCGGGCGTATGCCCACGGATAAGGGTTATCGCTATTACGTCGACTACCTCGTCAATTTACAGGAGTCGCTCTCCGCCGAACAGCAGAATACCGAGCGCGAATACAACCGCAAACTCGAAGAGATCGAGAACCTGATGAACCACACCTCGCGCACCTTGGCGTTCTTGTCGCATCACGCCGGGTTCGTCCTGCGCCCGCGCATGGAAGCGAGCAAGTATCAGCATATGGAGCTCATCCCCTTGGATGCCAAGCACTTACTGCTGGTCTTGGTGGCTACCAATGGTTTCGTCCGTCATAAGATCATCAGCTTGCCCCGCGCTTTGGATGCGGCGAGCTTGCGGCAGGTCTCTCGTTGGGCCAACAAGCATTTCCAGGGCCGCAACCTTAAGGCGCTGTGCCTTGGGTTCGCCGACGAGATGGAAGAACATTTCACCACGCAGATGCGTGAGATGGAAGGCATCGTCGACGTCTTGTCCGATCCCATCGAACATCTGGGCCGCGATGTCTACGATGAGGAACTTTCGTTGGAGGGCACCGCCAATTTATTAGTCGGACCCGACGTCTCCATGACGCCTTCGGGTTTGCGCGAGATCGCGGCTACTTTGGAGGATCGCGACCGCCTTGTCGGTTTGCTTAAGAAGGAGCTTGCGCATGGTTCGCATGCGGGTAAGGGTAAGCTTTCCGTGGTCATCGGCGAAGAAGCGCTCGCCCCGTCTTTGAAGGACTTGTCCTTAGTCGCCAAGTCGTTTGAGACCAGCGACCATGTCGTCGGCTTGTTGGGCATCCTGGGGCCTAAGCGTATGGACTACGGCAAGATGATGTCGTTAGTCGAGAACATCCACAACGCTCTGCAAAAGGCGATGAAAGACCATGAGTGAGAAGATGAGGGAACACAACGGCCGCGACGACGCCGCTGACGTCGAGGAGACCGCACGCGCGCAGAAGCTTGCCGAAGAGGACTTGCTGCGTCAGGCGCTCGATGAGAAAGAGAAGTTGGTTAAAGATTTTCAGGATAAATGGTTGCGCGCGTTAGCCGAAGTCGAGAACATCCGCAAGCGCACCGAGCGCGAGAAGGCCGACGCCATGATGTATAGCCAAGTGCGGGTGCTGACTGCCGTCATCACCATCTTTGACGCCATGGAGCGCGCCGTCGCCGGGCTTGACGCGCAACCCGGCATCGACGGCAAGATCAGGGAAGGGTTCTCGATGTTGCTTAAGAACGCCAAGAAGATCATGGAGCTTGAAGGTGTGGTGCGGGTCGAGGCGAAGGCCGGGACCCCTTATGATCCGAATTTTCATGAAGTCATCCGTGTCAAAGACGACCAGGGGCCGGAAGGGCTTATCCTGGAAGTCGTGCAGGATGGCTATCTGCTCGGGACGCGCGTGCTGCGTCCCGCGCGTGTGGTAGTCGCAGGGCACGTGCCCGAGACCCAAGGGCAAGAACCTTCGGGCAAGGGTAAAGAGAAGAAACTTTAAGGAGGAAACGTATATGTCAAAGATCATCGGAATCGACCTAGGAACATCGAACACCGCCGCGTCCATCACGGAAGGCGGCAAGACCACTATCATCCCGAGCGCTGAAGGCTCGACCGTGGGCGGGAAAGCCTTCCCGTCCTATGTCGCCTTCACCAAGGATGGGCAGTTGCTCGTGGGTGAGCCCGCCCGCCGTCAGGCCGTGGCTAACACCGAAGGCACGGTCACTGCGTTTAAGCGCAAGATGGGCCAGGATCACAAGTTCAGCATCCGCGGCAAGGACTATACGCCGCCGCAGCTTTCCGCGTTCTTGTTGCAGAAGGTCAAACGTGACGCCGAGGCGTTCTTGGGCCAGACGGTGAGCAAAGCCGTCATCACAGTCCCCGCGTATTTCAACGATAACCAGCGCCAGGCGACCAAAGACGCCGGGCAGATCGCGGGCCTGGAAGTGGTGCGTATCATCAACGAGCCTACGGCCGCGTGCTTGGCTTATGGCATCGATAAGAAAGGCAAGGAAGAGAAGATCCTGGTCTTCGATCTCGGCGGCGGCACGCTCGATGTCACCATCATGGACTTCGGCGCCAGCGTTTTCGAGGTCAAGTCGACTTCGGGTGATACGCAATTAGGCGGTACGGACATGGATACCGTCTTGATCGACCACGTCGCGGGAAACTTCAAACGTGAGACGGGTATCGACTTAAGGAACGACCCGCAGGCCATCCAGCGTCTCAAAGAGGCTTGCGAGAAGGCCAAGATCGAGCTCTCCACTGTGATGGAGACCGAGATCAATCTGCCTTTCATCTCGGTGGGCACTGACGGGCCTAAGCATCTGACGCTCAAGCTCACTCGCTCGACCTTGGAGAGTTTGGTCGAGCCCATCGTGGCGCGCTGCCGTCATTCCATCGACCAGGCGCTCTCCGATTCCAAGCTCAAACCCTCCGACATCGACCGCATCATCATGGTGGGCGGTCCCACTAGGATGCCGACCGTGCAGAAGTTCGTGGAAGAACATGTGGGCAAGAAAGTCGAACGCGGCATCGATCCGATGGAGTGTGTGGCTATGGGCGCTGCTATTCAGGGTGCAGTTTTGACCGGTGAGGTCAAAGATGTGCTGCTTTTAGACGTCACGCCGCTGACCTTGGGTATTGAGACTTTGGGTGGCATCTTCACGCCTTTGATCGAGCGCAATACCACCATCCCGGTCAAAAAGTCGCAGGTTTTTTCGACAGCCTCGGATAACCAGACCGCAGTCACCGTGCATGTACTGCAAGGCGAGCGTCCCAAGGCGGTCGACAATGTATCGCTCGGGCGTTTCGATCTAGTCGGTATCCCTTCGGCGCCGCGTGGCATCCCGCAGATCGAGGTCACCTTTGACATCGACGCCAACGGTATTCTGCATGTGTTGGCCAAGGACTTGGGCACGAACAAGGAGCAGTCCATCAAGATCAGCGCTCCCAATAAGTTGTCCAAAGAGGATATCAATAAATACGTCAAAGAAGCCGAGCGCCATGCCGATGAGGATAAGAAGTACAAGGAGCTAGTGGAAGTCAAAAACGAACTCGACAGTTCTATCTACGCCACCGAGAAAGCTCTTAAGGATTACGGCGACAAGATCGGCCAAGAAGATCGTCTGGCCATCGAGCGTGAGTTAGAGACCGCGCGCACCACGGCTAAGGGCGACGCCAAAGACCCGGCCGCTATGCGGCAGGTCAAAGACAATCTCCTGAAAGCCTCGCATAAATTAGCCGAGGCGGTCTATCAGGACGCGCAAAAGAAGACCGCGGGCGCAGCCACCGGCGCTAACGGACATGCGACTCCCGGCAATGGGAACCAGAAGAACGGCGAGAACGTCGTCGACGCCGAAGTCGTCGAGCCGAAAGAAGGGGAAAGCAAGTAACATCGATTTGACAGCGGTGACTGCGGGCCGCATTATGCGCGCCCGCAGTCACTGTTTGCATTAATATGCCAAGGGATTATTACGATATTCTAGGGGTCGCTAAGAACGCGACCGAGGATGAGCTTAAGGGCGCGTTCCGTAAGTTGGCGCTCAAATATCATCCTGACCGCAATCCCGGCGACAAAGAATCTGAAGATAAATTCAAAGAGTTGAACGAAGCCTATGGCGTTTTGTCCGACACGCAGAAGCGCCGTCTCTATGACCAGTTCGGGCATGCTGGGGTCAGTCAGGGCGGCGCCGGCGGCGGCGCGCAGGGCTTTGAAGGTTTCGGTGATTTCGGCGGCGTCTTCGAGGATATCTTGGAAGGTTTCTTCGGCGGTGCGGCGGGGGCCCGGCGCGGGGGGCGTTCCCGCAGGGGCGCGGACTTACGTCACGACCTGACCGTCACGCTTGAAGAAGCGTATCAGGGTCGGGACATCCCTCTGCATATGCGCAAGCACGAAGCGTGCGCGACATGCAAGGGTACGCGCGCCAAACCGGGCACGTCGCCAAAAACCTGCACCCAGTGCCGTGGCGCCGGTAAAGTGCAGATCATGCAGGGGTTCTTCGCTTTGGCGCAGACCTGTCCGCGTTGCCGTGGTGAGGGCGCCATGATCGAGCGCCTGTGCCAGCTTGCCGTAGGAGATCTTGCCGCTGCCGATGAAGATGACGGCGCGCATCAGGCCGGTGGCGGAGCAGAAGACCGCGAGCGACGCACTGGTGTTGCCGGTGGAGGCG
>JBBTGF010000053.1:0-4538 GCA_038041525.1 Elusimicrobiota bacterium
GCTGACCATCCTGCTAGCCGCCATCGCGGGCTCACGGATACTCTACTTACTATCGAACCCGACGCCTTGGCAAGACGCCTGGAGGATCTGGGAAGGCGGGCTCTCCTTCATGGGAGGCCTCATCGGCGCATTCACCGTCTCACTGCTGATACTGCGCCTCAAGAAGATACCGTTTGCGACAGTCTCCGACGCCACCGGGTTTGCCATGCCCCTGGGCCACGCCATCGGGCGTATCGGCTGCTTCATGGCGGCATGTTGTTGGGGTATCCCCTGGGATGGACCGCTGGGCGTCGCCTTCACACATCCGGCTTGCGGCCTACCCACCGAACTCATGGGCGTGCGGCTCTTCCCGGCGCAACTCGCCGAAAGCGCGGGCCTGCTAGCGATCTTCTTATTACTACGCGTTTTCAGGAACCCACTGAAAGGCCGTGTCTTCGGCACATATCTGGCCAGCTACGGCGCATTACGCTTCCTATTGGAAACCATGCGCGGTGATACCGAACCGGGGCTCCTCGGACTCACGCTGACGCAAACCGTCATCCTCGCCGTAGTCTTACCGGCCGCTGTGGTATCATGGTGTATCCCCAACAAAGATGACCGAACAAAAAAGACTTCCTGAAGAGATCCGGGTACCGTTGCTCGAGATACCCCAACGTCTCGATGTGTTCCTGACTGGGACGCTGGCCACCCAAGGCATCTCGCGCACTCTAGTGAAACGCTTCATCGATAACGGCTGGGTCATGATGCAAGGCCGCCAACACGTCACAGCCGACCTGCGCGTGACAGGCGCGGAGCTCATCCGCCTGACCATACCAGTCACCGCCCCGCTCAATAAAAAACCCATGCGCCTGGAAGTGCTCTACGAAGACAAGGATCTAGTCATCATCAACAAGCCATCGGGGCTCATCACCCACCCGCGCTCATCACTGCCTTTCCAGATCCCGCCCTCTTTGGCACACGAACTCGGCGCCATGGATGAACCCAGCGTGCTGACTTGGGTACTGCAAAACTATCCGAAGGCCCTAGACGTCCCCCGCCTAGGCATCGTCCACCGACTCGACGCGGACGCCTCGGGAGCCCTGATGCTGGCAAAAACCACACCCTTCTACCACAAGGCGCTCAATATGTTCGAGAACCGCGCGGTCTCAAAGACCTATCTGGCCGTCGTCTGGGGCAAACTCAATGACGACTCGGGCGTGATCAACCTAGGCATCACCAAGCGTTACACTAAAGGCGCAGTCAAGATGGGTATCAGCCAAGTCGGCGGCCGCGAAGCCATCACCGAATACGCCGTCAAAAAAATCTACAAAAAAGTCAGCTTGGTCGAACTCTATCCAAAGACAGGACGCACACATCAACTGCGCCTGCATATGGCGGCGCTGGGCCATCCGATCTGCGGAGACCGGGTCTACAACAGAGTCTTAAGCGAGCGGGGCCAGCCCCTCGTCGGCAAGCCCATCGATGCGAAAGACCGCGCCCGGTTCACGCGCCTGATGCTGCATGCTTGGAAACTCGAATTCGAAAGGTCTGGCAAGACGATCAGCGCCACCGCCCCGCGTCCTAAGGAATTCCTCAAGAAATACTGACACTAGACCGATGCGAAGACTCCTGTTGCCACTACTTGCGGGAGCGCTCTACGCCATCCCGTTCCTCGCCCCGGCATTGTTCCTGCCCGCATGGGTCGCGTTCGTCCCGTTGCTATGGGTCATCAAAGACGCAGACCTCAAGGACTCCCTCTTCTACGGCTGGCTGATGGGCACAGTTTGCCATCTCATCGGCTACCCGTGGCTAGTGAACATGTTCATCGATTTCGGCCATCTCCCCTGGATCGTCGGACTCTTCGGCTATCTGCTCTTTTGCGCCTATCAAGGCCTTTGTTTCGGACTCACTGGTCTGATCGCCCGCTGGCTGCAAAAACGCACGAAACTCCCCCTCGGCCTGGCGTTACCCCTGGCGCTAGTGACCACCGAACATATCTTCCCGATGATCTTCCCGAGCTATGCGGCCAACTCGCAGTTCGGCTTCCATCACCTCATCCAGATCGCCGACTTAGGCGGCGTCCTGCTCGTCTCTTTACTCGTGGGCTTGATCAATGGCACGTTGTTCGAATCACTATCGGCAAAAATAGCGGGCGCCGCGCGCCCAAAGAAGATGCTGGTCACTTGCGTCACACTGCTGACATTGGCCCTCATCTACGGTACGATCCGCATCAAAGCGATCGGGGCGCTTGCAGCAAGCGCCCCCAAGCTCTCCATCGGTCTGATACAAGGCAATATCGGCGCGGCGGACACGCACATCGACCCGGTCTCGGCGCACTCCATCTACCGGGCCATGACCTTCGCTTTAGCCGATGAATCAAAGCCCGACCTCATCGTCTGGCCGGAATCAGCCTACATGGAGATCATCGACGAGACGGCAGACCTGCGCGTCGTCACCGGTGGCGCCGAGAGTCACGTCCTGATGGGCTGCCTAAGAGCGCGCCCCTTACCTTCGGGCAGGATGGGCCTCATCAACAGCTTGGTCTTGGTATCGCCGCAAGGCCAAGCCGTGGACGCCTATGGCAAGATCAAACTGCTCGTCTTCGGAGAATACCTCCCCTTTGGCGACATCTTCCCCAAGCTTTACGACCTGTTCCCCTATACCGGACATTTCCTACGCGGCGAGAACCTGTTGCCGCTGGCCATGGGAGACTGGCGGCTGTCCGTGAACATCTGCTATGAAGATATCTGGCCCGGCCTCATCCGCAAGCTCATGCGTAGCGCAACAGCGCCGCAAGCGCATGTGCTCATCAACGCCACCAACGACTCGTGGTATGGGCGCTCCTTCGAACAATGGGAGCATCTCTCACTGGCCGCCTGGCGCGCCATCGAACACCGCCGTTGGTTAGCGCGCGCCACCAACACCGGTTACAGCGCTTTCGTCGATGCCACGGGCCGCATCGTAACCAAAAGCGGCATCTTCACCCGCGAGACGCTGGTGCACGACGTGCCCATGCTCGAAGGCCGCACGCTTTACGGGATATTAGGAGACTGGGTAGGCTGGCTGACGCTAGGACTCATCATCCTGGCCAGATTCACTGCTGGCGTTCGTTGAAGGGGTTCCACTCCCACTGGCTGTTCTTGTGCACGTGGTCGCCGACTGTGCGCATCCAGCGTAGCTCATCCTCGCTCATAGGCTCGGCATCCAAGACGCGCAGGTTCTCCTGCATCTCCTCGACCGTGGCAGGGCCGCTCAAACACATGTCGACATGCGGGTCAGTGAGCACATAGCGGTAACAATCAAGACCGCTGGGCGTCTTGACGCCGGAGGGCATACGTTTGGCGTCGACTAAATGCCCCCAGCGTGTGGTCGTATAAGTGATGACGCCGGGCGCTTTCGCCACCGTTGAGAGTTTCGGGAACACCTCGCGCTCGGCACCGCGATGCGCGGCATTGTAACGGACCATGATGATATCGAAACGGGGGTCCTTGATATACGTCTCGAACAACGGCCGATCATGGCAAGAGACCGCGATAGCGCGTACTTTCCCCTCATCTTTGAGTCTGACCGCGGCGTCCATGACGCCGGGGGAAGGCATGTGATTGTACCAACCCAAAAGCAACACGTCGGCATGATCGAGCTTTAACGACCGCAAGGCCGAATGCAGACTCTGACGCACATACCAACCCCACCGGGCATACGATTGGATACAGACGACCAGCTCGTCGCGGCGCCTGGGTGCAATGTTCCTGATAGCGTCTCCCATCGACGCGGAACGAAAACTCCCCCAATAGAAATAATTGCACCCTCGCTCAAAAGCCATCTCGTAGGCTTTAGCGGGAGCGCCATAAGAACAACCGAAACCCAGCGCCTTGACCATGAGGCCGCTGCGGCCCAAGACCCGCGACGCGCCCAACGCTCTCATGTTCCCATTATACCCAGTTCCGGTATAGGTCCAAGTCCTATGCATTCTGGTCCGAAAGTCCCATATCGAAGCTGATGGGCTAGGATAGAATCTAATCTAAGAACGATGAAAAAGATCCTGCTGTCATCATTGGCCGTCCTAGCCTTATCCGCGATGGCCCTATACGCGCAAGAAGGCGGATTCTCTCAAGGCATCTTCGACGGTAAACGCATGCCCGGATGGAAAAAAGGCAGCGCCTGGGAGATCGGTGTCTTCGGTGGCACCAACCTGCAGGATCAGGCTCTCAAGCTCGATGGCGGCGCACTCGGCGCGCGCTTAAGCGTCCCTGTTGGTTATGGTTTTTCTACGGAACTGAACTTCGCTATCATGATGGCCGGACACAAGACAGTGGCTTTAGGCCCGGGGCCGATGTACAAGATGGGCGCCATGATGGCTCCCACCCAACTTTCCCGCGATGATGGCGGCACGCAGTATCTGATGCCTATACTGCTTGCCTGGCGCCATCCGCCACTGAATATCCCTTTTGAGCTATCTCTTAAACTGGGGATCACCGCGGCTAAAAGCGTCACCGGCAGCAAACTCTACGCCACGGGCACCCAAGTCATCGACACCGGATCACCCTGCCGCAGCGACG
>JBBTGF010000054.1:0-4137 GCA_038041525.1 Elusimicrobiota bacterium
CCATCGACATGTGGTTATCCATGGATAACGCGCAGGCCGCCAGCATCGTACCCAAAGGCAGTGTCGCCGTCGACGGCGTAAGCCTGACCATCAATAGCATCCGCAGAGCGGGCCGCCAAACCACTTTCGACGTCTGCCTGATACCCGAGACGCTCAAACGCACCAACCTAAGCTCTAAAAAGCTTGGCGACAAGGTCAACATCGAGACCGACTACCTTGTACGCGCCATGCTATATCAGAAGAACCATGAGAGGAAAAACAATGGGTGACATGAAACCGAAGTTCCCGTTCGTCAGCGTAGAGAAAGCCCTAGCCGACATCAAAGCCGGCAAGATGGTCATCGTCATCGACGACCCGGACCGCGAGAACGAGGGCGACCTCGTGATGGCGGCGGATAAAGTCACGCCGGAAGCCATCAATTTCATGATCACCCACGCGCGCGGCTTACTCTGCGTGCCCATCGAAGGCAAACGCTTGGATGAACTCGGCATCGGGCCAATGGTCGCTTCCCAAGGGACAGGCAAAGACACTGCGTTTACTGTCAGCATCGACGGCATCAAACAAGTCGACACCGGCATCTCGGCTAAAGACCGCTACTATACGGTCAAGCAGTTGATCGACCCTAAGTTCAAAGCCGAGGATTTCCGCCGCCCTGGGCACATGTTCCCACTGCGCTATAAAGAAGGCGGCGTACTGATGCGCGCGGGCCATACCGAGGCGAGCGTCGACCTCTCACGCATGGCGGGCCTTTACCCGGCCGGCGTCATCTGCGAGATCATCAATCCCGACGGCACGATGGCGCGTTTGCCGCAACTCAAACGCTTCGCCATGAAACATAAATTAGGCATCCTCACCATCGAGAGCATGATCGCCTACCGCCGCGCCAAGGAAAGCTTGGTCGAGCGCCAGGCCACGGCCGACTTGCCGCTGCCTTTCGGCGATTTCAAAATACACCTCTACCGCGACAAGATTTCGGGCGCGCAGCATATCGCCCTGACCTTAGGCGAAGTGAAGAACGCCAAAGACGTACTGGTGCGCGTGCATTCATCCTGCATCACCGGCGACACCCTGCATTCGCTGCGTTGCGACTGCGGCGCGCAACGCGACAAGGCGCTGAATCTGATCTCCAAGGAAGGCAAGGGCGTCTTCGTTTACTTAAACCAAGAAGGACGCGGGCTCGGACTCTTAAACAAGCTCAAATCCTACGAATTGCAGGACCAGGGCTTCGACACGGTGGAAGCCAACGAAGTCTTAGGCATCAAGACCGACGCGCGCGATTACGGCATCGGCGAGCAAATCCTTAAAGACCTGGGCTTGACCACCATCAGGATCCTCACCAACAACCCCAAGAAGATCGTCGGCATCCACGGCCACGGACTCAACGTGACCGCGCGTCTGCCGCTGCAAGCAACGCCGAAAGACTTAGCCGACCCCAGAAGCAAGATGTTGCGCAGTTATCTAAAAACCAAAAAGAAGAAGATGGGACATCTGATCGACCTGAAAAAATATCAGGAGGATGCGAAATTCACCTTCTCGCAGAATTAAAGGCATGAAACTCGGTATCGTCGTAGCGGATTTCAACCAGGACGTCACGGAAAGACTGTTGGCTTCAGCCAAGAAGACGGCGCACGCCTGCGGCGTGACCGATCTGACCGTGATGCACGTACCCGGTTGTTTCGAGATCCCTTACGCCGCGCGGCTGCTCGCCGCCAAGACCGATGCGGTCGCCTGCTTGGGCTGCATCATCAAAGGCGAGACGGACCAGAACACCTATCTCGCGCAAGCCTGCGCCATCGGCATCCAGATCGCGCAACTCGGCACCGGGGTGCCCATGGGATTCGGCATCATCAGCGCGCCGACGCAGGATCTCGCTTTGGCCCGCACCCAAGGAGAACTCGACCGCGGCAAAGAAGCGGTATTGGCCGCCGTATCGATGGCGCGCCTGAAAAGCCCCGCTACTAGCGATGGCAAAGAACGGGGAGCCTTAGGCGACCTGTTAGACAACATCGAACTCATCTCGCTGTAGACCACCATGGGATCACGACGTTCGGGGCGCGAGGCATGTTTGCAGTGCCTCTACTTGATAGACGTGTGCAACGTCTCTGAACGCGAGTCGCTCCACATCATCGCCAGCGCCGACACGCAACAGGAAGGCGGCTCCAAGGCCGCCACGGGCGAGACTTATGAGTTCGCCAAAACCCTTTTAACCGGTATCGTGGTCAACCTGCCCAAACTCGATGAAGCGATCGAGCGCTATTGCCATAACTGGAAGCTCAAGCGCATGGCAGCCATCGACCGCAATATCCTACGCATGGCCGCTTACGAGATCCTCCATTGCTTGGGCACCCCGGAAAAAGTCATCATCAATGAAGCGGTCGAGATCGCCAAGAAATATTCCACCGACGACTCGGGGAAGTTCGTCAACGGCATCCTCGACCGGATCAAAAATGAGCGTACCGGCGTCCCAGGCAAGGATTGAAGAACTCCGCAGACTCATCCGCCATCACGACTGGCGTTATTACGCGTTAAGCGACCCCGAGATCTCCGACGCGCAATACGACCGCCTGATGCGCGAACTCAAAGACCTGGAAGCGCGGTTCCCGGATTCCATCAGCGCTGCTTCGCCCACGCAACGCGTGGCCGGCGGCGTAGTTTCTGATTTCAAGCAAGTCCGCCACAGGGCCCCCATGCTCTCGCTGGATAATTGTTACTCCAGCGACGAACTCGAGGAATGGCTCACTCGCGTCAAGAAGCTTGCCGGAGCCAATCAGCTCGATTTCATGGTGGAAGCCAAGATCGACGGCGTCAGCGCCGCGCTCACCTACGAGAATGGCGTCTTCACGCGTGGCGCCACGCGCGGTGACGGGGAGAGTGGCGAAGATATCACGTTCAACTTAAAGACCATCCGCGCCATACCGCTGAAACTCCAAGGTCATGCGCCCGCGATGCTTGAAGTACGCGGCGAGGTGTTCATGGAGAAAGCGGCCTTCGCCCGCTTCAATGAAGCCAACAAAAGAGCGGGGGAGACCATCTTCGCCAATCCCAGGAACGCCTCCAGCGGCTCCCTGCGCCAAAAAGACCCGCAGATGACGGCCAAGCGGCCCCTTAAATTCTTCGCGCACTCCTTCGGCCACGTCGAAGGCGCGCATTGGGACACACATCAGGGATACCTCGAAGCGCTCAAGTCCTATGGTTTGCCCACGGTCGCCTTCACGACACATTGCCAGGACGAAGAGTCACTCAAGCGCATGGTCGCCACCGCCAAACAGGACCTCAGGGCGCTCCCTTATGAAGCTGATGGCCTGGTCATCAAGATCAACGATCGCCGCCTCTGGGACACTCTGGGTCAGACCGCCAAATCACCGCGTTGGGCCATCGCCTACAAATTCGAGGCCTCGCAAGCGGCCACACGCATCAAGCAGGTCATCTTTTCCGTCGGCAGGACCGGGGTCATCACCCCGGTGGCCGACCTTGAACCCGTCACCTGCGCCGGGGTCACCATCAGCCACGCCTCACTGCACAACTTCGACGAGATCGGACGCCTGGGCGTGATGACCGGCGACACTGTGATGATCGAGCGGGCGGGGGAAGTCATCCCCAAGGTCATCAAGGTCATCAGGCACAACCCGGGATCGCAGGCGATCGTCGCGCCTACGGCCTGCCCCGCTTGCGGCGCCGCGGTGACGCGCGTCAAAGAAGAAGACGTCGCCATCGTATGTCCCGACCGAAGCGGCTGCCCGGCGCAGGTCAAAGGATTCCTGCTGCACTGGGCCAACCGCGACGCCATGGAGATCGACGGCTTAGGGGAGGCCGCCATCGACCAACTTGTCGGGCGCGGACTCGTGCGTGACCCGGCGGATATCTACAACCTCAAAAAGAACGACCTCCTCGACCTTGAACTCTTCGCGGACAAGCGCGCGGAGAACCTTTTAGCGCAGATCGCCAAAAGCAAGAATAAGCCGCTCTCCCGGGTCCTCTATGGCCTGGGCATCGCGCATATAGGTGAGAAGATGGCGCGCGTCCTGGCCCAGCGCTTCACCACCATAGACGGACTTTTGCGCGCGGATGAGCCGGACCTCCAGAAGATCCCCGAGATCGGACCCGTCGTGGCCGCAGCGATAGCCGCCTAGTTCAAGA
>JBBTGF010000055.1:0-5655 GCA_038041525.1 Elusimicrobiota bacterium
TTGCTGCCTTCCGCCATAGAGACGGCCAAAGAATTCATCGGTGAAGAAAAGATCGTCGTCTACACTCAAGGCAGGCACGCGGCTTCACGCGTCGAATACCGGGCTGCCGCGCACGCGCCGTATGACAAGTTGCCGCTGGCATGTCTCATTAATGAGGGCAGCGCCTCGGGCAGTGAGATATTGGCCGGCGCGCTCAAAGACCACAAACGCGCGGTCCTGGTGGGCGCCAGGTCCTTCGGCAAGGCTTCCGTACAATCGGTCATCAATCTTACCGACAATGCCGGATTACGTCTGACCACGGCATATTACTACACGCCCTCCGGCAAGCTCATCCATAAAAAGGAGTTCAAGAGAAAGAAACACCCCTTCGATGACGAAGAATCGCCGCAAGACGACCCGCAGAAGGACCTTGATAAGGCGACGGATGAGACCTATAAGAAAGGCGAGAACAAATACGATAAATTGCTCCCGCAAAAAAACAATGGCGCCGACGATGCGCAAGACAAGACTGACGCCAAGGAATACGATGCGCAAACCGAACAATGGGGCATCGAACCGCATGTGAAAGTCGACGTCGACAAGCAGACGGCGGCCAAAGTCCATGCGAATTTCGAACTCGCTTATTTTCCGGATAACAGGCCGTCAAAACCTATCAGGGAAGTATTCAAGAAAGACAAGGCCGATAAGGTCGAAGCGACAGCGAAGGAAGAGCCCTTGCGCGATGTCGTGCTTGACCGAGCGATCGAGCTCTTGCAGGCGCGCGATATCTTCTTGAATCAGCCCTGAATCCGGCGGCTATGACGCAGGTCCCATATCGTGCTGATCCTCGGTATTGAAACCTCCTGTGATGAGACGTCGGCTGCTGTCGTCGAGTCCAAAGACCTACGGCTACTAGCCAACGTCATCTCAAGCCAAGTGCCTTTACACGCTCCCTATAGCGGGGTCGTTCCCGAGTTGGCCAGCCGCGCGCATCTAGAGAACCTGCAAACGGTCATCCGCGAGTCTCTCGCGAAGGCCGGTGTGACTCTTGACGATATCGAAACGATCGCTTTCACGCAAGGACCCGGCCTCAAAGGTGCGCTTCTCGTAGGCGAAGCCACGGCTAGGGCTATGGCCCTAGCCCTAGGCATCCCTACCATCGGTGTGCATCATCTGGAGGCCCACCTCATTTGCCCGCTGTTCGAATATCCCAATATCCGGCCGCCCCTGCTTGGACTCATCATCTCCGGAGGCCACACCGACTTGGTCATGGTCAGACGATGGGGAGATTACAAAGTCCTTGGCCGCACTCTTGACGACGCCTGCGGCGAAGCCTTCGATAAATTCGCCAAGATGATGGGCCTAGGTTACCCCGGAGGCCCCATCATCGACAAACTCGCGCAAGGCGCTGACCGCGATGCGGTCAGATTCCCGAGGCCCCTACTGCCCGGAACGCACGATTTTTCCTTCAGTGGTCTTAAGACTTCGGCGCTTTATTGGCTGCGCGATAATGGCCGGCCCAGGGGTCGCGCCTTAAACGATCTGGCAGCCAGTTTCCAGGAAGCCATCGCTCAGACACTGCTGAAAAAATCGCTCAAGGCTCTCGCCAAGACGAAAGCGCCTACCATGGTCATCTCGGGCGGAGTCGCCGCTAACTCACGCATACGCGAGATATTCAGCCGCGCGGCGGCGGAAAAAGGGTTCTCGCTCTATATACCTAAACCTGCGCTGTGCACGGACAATGGCGCCATGATCGCCCTGACCGCGGCGCTGATGGCCCGACGCGGACATAGGCCCAAGTCCCTCGATACCGACAGCACCCTGCCCTTCAAGCGTTGGTAGCATTTAGCTACAATCAGACTGTTTCATAGGACGAAAGTCCCGAATATGCACCAGGTCAAAAGTCCTACGGATTTTACCCGATAGTCACAGGAGGTTTATATGGCTACGACGAACACTATAAGGAAGATGACACTTTCGATATTCTTAAGCGTCGCCGCTTTAGCGGCAGGTCCCGCGTCGTCCGCGCTGCAGTTCCATATACCCTATGACCAATTTGGACGCTTCAATAACGTCGGGACCGCTCGCTACAGCTATGAATTAAGCGACGCCGCCGGTTTACGCGAGAAGGTCGCCAAGGGTATCTATCCCAACACATTGCGCCGGGAGCGCCCCGTCCTTAGCAAAGCGGAGATGAAGCGCAAGCTGGACGTCTGGATGATCCCGCCTAATGAATGTGTCGATTTCTGGAGCGACTTCGATCCATCCTGGGGCAAAAGTATGCGTATCAATGCGGGGACTCGCCAATATGATTTTGCCGTGTGTCTGGAACGCGCGGGCAGGTTCAATGACGCCATCGATGCGTATTACGCGACTGCCGTACACTTTCCGTCCGACCCGACTCCAGATCAAAACTGGCCCGGCTATTGGCCTGCCTATGTCGGTATCAAGGCCATGGACGCCATCTATCACCTGACGCGCACTCATCCCGAACTCGGACTCCGTTATATCGGAGCCGATTTCGAGGTCGACAACGGCTTTGACAAGTCCATCGATAACGACATCTTGCGCATCTGGCCGGGCCGCATCGTCACAGTCGCGCCGCAAGACGTGGTTCCCACAAGCACAGACCTCGCCGCCTCTCAAGTCCCACTGCGCATAGGTTCACAAGGTTCAACGTCAGCCCTGCAGCGCTACAAGAACTCCCATTGGGCGCTGACGGTCGATGGCAAGCCCTTTACGATCAAAGGCGTGGTCTACGCGGGCAAAGCGCACACGGCGCTCGAAAATGTCCCCTGGCTCGACGCCAACGCTAACGGTAACAGGGATAACGGTGAACCACAGACCGACGATTTCGCGCTCATGGCCATGATGGGCGCCAACACTGTACTCATCGATGCCGCTAACGCGGACCCCGACACCCTCAACAATATTTACGAGCGTCACGGCTTGCGCTTCATCATCTCCGACGATCTGGAAAGCCCCTACAGCGACGCCTGGCCGAAACAAAAAGCTGACTTTACCGACGAACGCGCGCGCGAGATGCTGTTAGTCACCTACCGCCAGCGCGCGCTCAAGTTCAAAGACGCCCCCTACTTACTGGCCTGGTCCTTCGGATGGGAAGACCCGGCAGGCAGCCTTAAACGCGATGACCTCGATAGGCGCCGCGCCTATTACCAGTTCGCCGCTGACGCGATCCGCGAAGTCAAAGGCGCTGACGGCCGTCACCCGGTGATCTTCACCACTAACGACGTCCTGCATCTCGATATCATCGCAACGACCGTCAAGAACGCGGATATCCTCGGCATCAACACCTTCCGGGGTTTCCACGGACTCGGACGCGACCTTTGGAGGACGCTCAAACAAACTTGGGACAAACCGGTCTTGATCACTTCCTACGGCATGCCCGCCCATGCATTGACAGCGGCGGCCGGAGCCCCGGAGACTTTGCAAGCCATGTATCATCAACGCGCCTGGGAAGACATCATGTACCAGTCGGCAGGTAACGGAGGGACCGGCATCGCGCTAGGCGGCTGCGTCTTCGAATGGACGGACGCCTGGTGGCGGCAATTCCCCAGGAGACAGAAATCCGCGCAGCAACACGATTTCATATCGACGCTACAAGCGCCCTTCGGCGATGGCAGGGATTATCCCGAATGGTACGGCATCCTGGCTCAAGACGCACAAGGCGACTCTCGCGTGCCTCGCAAGTCATTCTGGACATATCTCAAGCTTTGGAAATAAGGAGACGACCCGTACTTAAGTGAACATCTGGCTCAATGAACGTCCTGACCGGGAGGGGACAGAAAGGCTTATCGCCAGGCTTAAGAAGGTCTGCCAGCCTAAGGATAAATTACGCGTACGCATACTACCATCATCACGCTTCTGGCCTGAATATGTAAACCTGCTCAAGGCCCCTGTCAGTAAGCAGGAGAATTACCCTGACATCATCGAATTCCCACTTACCTGGTATGATTCGCTCCTAGACCTAGACATCCTCGCCAACACCGATGATCTTGACGGCGCCACGGTGCGCCGCTGGTCCCCGATCGCGGCTCTCGCCAGACAATCGGGGTCGCTGCCTGACGCCAACGGCCTGCTTTGCCTGCCCTGGCTGACTGGACCGCTATTGCTTTACTACCGAGCAGACCGGCTGCGCTCATTAGGCAAGGATCCGGCGCAGATGCATAGCTATGCAGGCTGGCAAGACTGCCTGCGTTCGGTGACCTTGGGTACCGACATGATCGCCTTGGACATGCCGATGATATTTCCCATGTCACTGTGGTGGATCTGGTCGTTCGGCGGCGATATCATCGATCCGCTCAACCTGATGCCCTCGTTCTGCCAAGCGGAAGCCATCAGCGGACTCACGGCGATGATCGAGACCATCATCGAACATCGAGGCGCGCGCTTTAAAGACGATATCATGCCCACGCTTTATGTGGGCGGGGCAGACACCATCTTCCCTGACAACGTCTTCTGTCTGTTTGATTTCCATACCCCCGAGGCCTTGATGTCACTAGGCGGGCAGGTGGCTTGCGCCCCGGCGCCCATACGCGACTCAAGGGTCGACACCGCCAAGACTTATGCTTTTGCCGTGACCAAAGTGGGCCTACGCCAGAACGCCGAGTCAACGATGTCATTTTTTGAGACTCTGGCCACAGACGCATCATTATGGTCCGATGCGGCGAAATATTCTGGTATGCTGCCTGCCGACCCTGTGCTAGCCGACAGAGCCTTGCAGGAGATCCCGCAAGAGAACGTGCGCGCTACGTTACGCAGCGCGATGCGCCCCAACAAGACGCCTGCGGCATCGCGTTTTTTGGCTCCTTTGGCGAAGATATTCTTCGACGCTCTTTATAAAGCGGCTCTGGAGGCATTGAACCGTGGCAAAGCCGACCCGGTACGCATATCAGCCGCCTTGGCCAAAGCCGCATCCGAATACAGATTGATGGTAGCCCTCTACGACGGCTTACGCATCCCGGCTCCCCCGGCGCAACCCCTACTGACAGTAAAGGATGTCCGATGACGCCCATCGCAGGCTTACCGTCAGCCCAAGATGTCTGCGAGCGGCTAAGGCGCCGCTTGCGCATGAGCGGACTCAAACTGCGCGACATCGCGGCCGCCGGGCTCGAATTCCTCCACGAAGAAGCGGGCGCGTGGGAAGGCGAGATCTATCAGGTGAAAAGTGACTTCAAGACCCTGCAAGGACTCATGCAGATAGACCATGATGGCAAAGCGCGGCCATTCAACGAAGAATACCCAATCCTCGATGATTCGCTGCTCGAACGCGTGATAGAAGGCAAAGTGGCGATCCACTGCACCGATGACCCGACGCATAGCTATCATCGCCGCTGTTGGATCCGTCTAGGTTCAGCACAGGTGCCCTGGGAGCGCTCGCAAGCAAGTCAACCATACGGCCTCATCTACTTGCGCGTCGACAAGATCCAGGACCCGGAAGCGCTAATCGTCTATGCGCAAGAACTCGGTGAATGGATGGCGATGGGTCAGATCAATGAGCAATCGCGTTTGCAAACCGAACAGATCCGGACTTTTAGCGAACTCTCTTTACTTTTCGTCACCAGTCTAAGGCTCGAAGACAGACTGCGGCTCATCTTGGAAGGTTTGCAGAGCCTCTTCGGATTCGACCGCATCAAACTCTATCTGGCAGACTTG
>JBBTGF010000056.1:0-3314 GCA_038041525.1 Elusimicrobiota bacterium
GCGGGCGTAGCTTGTTCTGGTTCTTGAGCTGTTCGAAGTCTTTAGCTCCATAAAGGAAGAACACCTTACCTTTTCTGGCACTTGGTTTTTGCTTGTTCAAGATGAATAGGCATGCGGGGATGGTCGAGCCGTAGAAAAGATTGGATGGTAGGCCGATGACCGCTTCTAGCAGGTCTTCCTCCAGGATCGCTTGCCTGATCCTGTCTTCAGCGCCGCCTCTGAACAGGATGCCATGCGGCAGGACAACGCCCGCCCGTCCTGCGGATTTCAAGGTGGCGATCATGTGTTGGACAAAGGCTAGGTCGCCATAACCTTTGGGCGGCAAGCCGTAACGAAAGCGGCCAAAAGGATCGCTTTGCGCGAATTCGATACCCCAATTTTTCAGGGAAAAAGGTGGGTTGGCGATGACGATATCGTAATTGATTAGCCGGTCTTTCTGGAGTAGCTTGGGTTCTTTAATGGTGTCACCTTTTTCAATGCGGAAGCCAGAAATGCCATGTAGCAGCATGTTCATCTTGCAGATGGCCCAGGTGCCGATGTTTTTCTCCTGTCCATGCAGGGTGACATCTTTCGGATTTTGTTTAAGCGACTTAAGATGGTAAACGGTCTGCACTAACATGCCACCCGAGCCGCAGGCAGGATCGCAGACGTTCATGCCCTTTTGCGGATCTAGTATCTCCACCAGCAAAGAAACTACCTCTTTGGGCGTATAGAACTCGCCGCCTTTTTTGCCGGCATCATCAGCGAATTGGGCGATCAGGTATTCATAGGCCCGGCCCAGGATGTCGGGCTCGGTCAAATCCTCATTGCGCAGTCTGATCTTTGAAAAATGGGCGATCAATTTAGAAAAAGTGGCGTCAGGCAGGCGTTCTTTGTCATTGAAATCGATAGCGGAGAGCACCCCTTCTAGGACGCGGTTGTGTTCTTCCAGCGCGTCATTGGCTTTATTGATGGCATCGCCAAGATTTTTTGTTAAGGAAGTCAGATGCTTCCAATGCGCTTGGGGTGGGACAAAGAACTCATGTTCATCCGGATCCTCGAGGGCGATCCTGTTGCTTTTTCCTTCCTTTAAGAGTCGTTCCGCTTCTTCGTCAAAAACATCGGAGAGCCTTTTTAGGAAAAAGAGCCCGAAGATGTAACTCTTGTAATCCGAGGAGTCTATGCTTCCTCTCAGGATGTTGGCCGATTCCCAAATATGGCTTTGAAGTGTTTCTAGGTTTATTTTATTCATAATTTAATAGTTAAACTATATATATTTATATCATTAAACACATATTATTAATATGCACTGATATTATAACAGTATAAATTTATTTTTCAAGGGTTTCCAATGCCTGCTTTGGGGCTATTTCTTCGAGACGCTCTGCCGGGTTTCTTCGATGAGGCTTAGGGTGTGGGCTTTCCAGTCGAGGAATTCTTTAGAATCTTGGTCGATGGGTTTTTGCCAACGGATACCATCCAATGCTTGATGTGTGATGTTAATTAATCGGTCTATGTGCGCTTTGGAACATTCTTTACCGCACGATTCTTCAAGGTCCAGCCCTTTAATCGATAGCATGACATAGTAACCTGGAAGAACTAGGACGTAATGTGTTCCAATCGGACCACCTTGGATCGGCAAGGCAAGAATGTTCCCAAAAATTACGCCTTTACCATCCGCCGAATACGGATGATCCTTCATATCGTCATTCAAGTAACCGATAAAATCATTTTTTGTAGGAAAAATAATGATATTGAAAACATCATCCCAAGCCATATCTTTAGAAAAGTCAAGATCGTTCAAAAATTCATCTTTAAATTCTTCAAAAAGATTTACTGACGCCTCGACTTCATCGTAGTCGTAAGGGCCATAGCCTTGCGATTTACGATTGCCTCTCCCTTTGCCTATACTCATTTCCAATCCCGGCACATAATCAACGCGAATCGGATAGAGGTTGCTTTGATAAAAAGAAGGCCGATCATTTTTTTGTTTAGATTGAGTACCGGGCTGCGGTTGAGGTTTTGAGCAAGCTAAAAACAATGAACTTGAAACTAATACCCTAAAAATTTTGTTTAGGCGCTGCTTCTTCATGGATCCTCTTTTCTAACCTTCCAAGGGTTAATATAGATATGTTTTTTATTGATAACAAGAAAACTCTCGATCGCCGATGCAATATCTACCGCTTTTTTATATTTGCCTTCCTTCCAATACTCACCCTTGAGAGCATGCTCAAAATCATTTTGTAATTTTTCTCTTTCGATGCCAGATAGCTCGCGCAATCCTAGGTTTATTTTTGGATCGAGTTCCACTACTCCCAGATGCACATGTGTGCCGTCGCCGTTAGGGCCGGGCATGACAGCTCCGGTGTTGCCGGCAAAACCCAAGGGGTCGCCAGGTTCGACCTTGTCACCTTCCTTGATGAAGAGTGACGGGGTCTTAGCCGTGTGCTTGACGTCTTTGCCGTCGGCATAGGAGGTGCCCGCCATCTTCTTGACGCTCTTACCGTCTGCAATAGTCTGTTTGTCACCGAAGTGATGGTAGACGAAGAGACGCCAGGGATGGTTGGGGTCATTGGGCTTTAAAACCACAGAATTGCCGAAGCTGCTTGAGTTATTGGCTGAATCCTTATCTTTTTCTGATCTAGCCGCCTTGGCCGCCGCAGTGTCGTAATACCGGGCATAGAGCACTTGAGACTCGATACTGGTCGTAACGATGGTCCCTTTGGAGACATAGATGTCCAAGCCTTCATGATTACCATCAGCCTTGAATCCCCTGGTAGTCGTAGGCGATGAGTTAGAAGCCTTGGGGGCATAGAGAGCAAAAGGGATCTGCGTGAAACCATCTTTTAGGTCTTGTGGGTCTAGGGGATAGTCGCCCGTTGGACCAGGGGCTTTATGACACTTGCCCTGCTGGTCACAGACCTGCTTAAGCAGAGAAGCCTTGGCTGCGTCTTCGTAATTAAATTCGATCTCTTTGTAGTCGCCGTTAGCATAGCCCTTAAGCGCGTCTTGCTGACGCTTTAAAGTTTTTTCTTCAAGCGCAATCCTGGCCGTTTTCTCATCATCAGACTTCTTGCTCAACAGCTTACTCGTCAAACCAGCGATATTCATGCCGATTGTAGCTGCCCCGGCTCCTATCGCTATGGCAGGAGCAAACGGTAAGGCGAATGGTAAAGCAACAATGCCTGCTCCGGAGGCAAGCAAGGTCCCTCCTGCGGCCAAGGTGACGGCATGACCAGCGGTCTTTCCTGCTTGATGCAAGCTGTAGAGGAACCCGGAGCCTCGTTTTGAGTCTTTGGAGCCTAAGCCTGAAGGATTGATAAGTCCGCCGGAAA
>JBBTGF010000057.1:0-1557 GCA_038041525.1 Elusimicrobiota bacterium
TCGGCACGAAATCCTCGACAAGATCGATGAGCGTTTTAAAACTGCTCATTTGCGACCTCCTTTGCGACAACAGCGCCTGATTGCCGCGGCAACGCAGTATCATATGCTTTTCTAGAGTCCCAGCTTCTCGCGCAACTTCCCAAGTTGTTCCCGCCTCTTAGCGACAGACATCTTCACAATATTTTTTAGCTTCCATTGGATAGCTGGAAGCCTTTCGACACCGCCAACGCCGAGCAAGGGCCAATCAGGTTCGCCCGCTTTAAAAGAAACAAGAAAATTCTTCTCACCTACAGTCAATCGCTCATGGATCTGCCTTATCATCATCTCCCGCGCCTCAAGTAAGGCATCGTATCCCACGGATTCATTCGTCATCCCCTGGAAATCTGCGTTAAAATCTTCTCTTATGTCCTTGCGTATCGGCTCGATGACTTCATGCATCGGCCTATCATGACTTATCAAGTGCACAAGGAATGACTTTCTGGCCTCCGGCGTGATGCCTTCATTCTCCAGTAAAACCTTGACATCAAAGAGATCTCTTGGATGCTGTCTGTCTAAGGCCGCGCACAATTTTCCTCCATAGATCTCCGCTGTGGACAACGTCTTGATACGAACCGCAATGGCAAAACGCTCTTGGGCCGCCGGACACAGATCTCGCTCAATCGCGGGATAAACCGCGCCGCGGATAACGAAATTGGGCTCGATTTTAATTTCTCCATCAGCGCCGCGGATAAAAAGCTTTGAGATTCTACCTTCATACCTGCCATCTCGAACGGCAACGCCGGCCACCGTCTTTAAAATTCTTGACTTGATCCGGTCTAAAGCCTGCCCGATCCCGGCCAGACTCTCTTCACGCGCTTCGATGGGCAAATACGTCAGATCGATGTCCACGGACAATCTAGGCATATCACGGACAAAAAAATTAATCGCTGTGCCACCCTTAAGCGCGAAGTGCTCCTCGACAGCGACATGAGGCAGTAAACGCAACATCAAGCTCGTCTGTTCCACAAAGGGACTTCTCATGGAATATCTCGGGACGATTCTTCGGGTACCGTTATTTGATATTTTAAATCGAGACGCCCGCCCCGGGCGATGACCCGATTCCCACGGCCAAGGTCTACTTGCCTGAAATTGATCTGTTTCAACCAGGCATGTCCGCACTTCTCGGCAAAATACAAAAATAACCGCTTCACCTTGACCGATCTGCAGGCTTCCAGTAACTCTTGCACCAATTCAGGCCGTAAGGTCGTAAGATTCTCCGTCAACAATTGAGCCCCTTCGAATGGCTGTTCATCGGGCACTGAATCGACAAGTTCGAAAACAGCGCGCTCGGGAGCGGACAGGCGCACAGAGTATTGGCCCTGCGACATCTTGATTATTCCGATGTCCGGCTTGGTTGGAAAAAGTTGGACCAGATGAAAACGTAAGCGCGAACCCCACTGGCGGCGCCGGAACCACGCCGGAAGCGGGTGACCCGGACGCCCATAAAGATGCACGACCGGCAACCCCGGCCGCTAACGAAAACTGACCCAGTCCTGCTAGCGAAAACAGGACCAGGTC
>JBBTGF010000058.1:0-3697 GCA_038041525.1 Elusimicrobiota bacterium
TATAGCCTGCACAAAGCCGGGCAGACTGCGGCCCATGCCGTCACCTTGGCAGGAGGCGCAGCCTTGGGTTTGAGCGGTTTAGGCGTAGCGATTCCCTTTGTCGCTCCCGTAGCCGTTGCTATCGGGGCTCCCTTAGCTTTAGGCGCCGGGGCTTATAGTCTGACCAGCGCTAGCGTTTCCGTGGCTCGCTACGCGGGTAAGGATAAAGCCAACGCTAAGAGGAAACAAGAGGAGCATGTTGTAAAAGTTAAGAAGCAATACACTGATTTACAGAATAGCTATCTTAAGCTCTCCGCTGAGTATGACCAAGAAGCAGACCCCACTCTTCTCATCGCATCCGCTAAACTCGATAAGCTGACCCCCAAAGATATCGAAGCATTGGCTGACAGGCTTAAACCCTTGCATCAGGAACTTAAGCTACGACCACAGGTGCTGGATGTAGCGCATCAAGTAGCCACGGAACATAGCGACCTCTACGGCAATGACCCGACGGATGAATTCATCAAAGGATTGAGCCCTCTGGCCCGACAAGGGAAGAGTCACAAAGCGATGCGCGAACATTTGGATGACTATACCGTACGCGCACGTTTGGAGAAGGCGAAAAGCGCTACCAAGAGCTTTGAGGTCAAAGAGGCCCCTAAAGAAGCCGTGGTAGTTATCGTTGAAAACAATAAGAATCTGACCAGGATAGAGCAAGAGAAAAAGGGGAGACCCTTTAGGAACATCCGTAACATCCCACAGAAGCTGCTCCCTGTTATCCCGGAAGAGGCATTGCTTGTCTATCAGCAAGGCGATAGCAAGGCAGCGTTGCCGAAAGGCTGGCAGCATAACGGCAAGGTCGTCTTGAGAGTGATCACGCAATCTGGAGAGGCAAGGATTAACTCCGATGGCTCACCTAGAACTCATGCCCATGTCGACTTCGGCGTACCCAAAGGTACCCCGGTGCGGGCCTGGCAGCAGGGGGTGGTGGTAAAGGTGGATTATTTGCAGGAGTCTGAAGGTGGCGGGCCGGGACCGGGTCATCGCGTTACTTTGCTCCATGAAGACGAGAACTTTTACTATTTCAGCCAATATTTGCACAATTACAGTGATGATGATAAAGACCCGATTAAGCTCAGGTCGGGCGACCACGTGCTGGCCGGACAAGAGATAGCCAAAAGCGGGGATTCCGGCGGCGTGCCTCCGCATCTTGACTTTGGGCTTTATAAGGTACCGAAGAAAGCTAGGGAAAATATTAAATTTGGAGTTGAAAATGATGAGTATACGGAAAAAACGTTTATAGAAGATATCAAAGAATTTAAAGAAAACGGTAAGGTCGAGGACGGGAATAGCATTCTTAGCAATTTAAAGATTCTAACGCGCACGATCAAACGGGGTAAGATTGAATATTCCATGCCATTTTACGTGGTCAATCCGCTTAATCCGGCCAATTGGCCGACTGGTAGCAACTAATGACAAGACATCTGTCCTCTCTCTTCTTAGTTTTTTTATCACTATGTAGCTGCAAGAAATCGGAAGCGCCGGAAAAACCTTGGAAAGAAACCGTTGTGCATGGAGATATCGTGCATTACAAGAACTTATTTAGTCGATACTGGATCGATTTTCCAAAGAATCTAAGCGAATCAACTTACGAAAAAAAAGTCAACGTAAGAACTATGGATGAACCTTTGTATGTTAATATCCAATTTATTCCCAATCCGAAATTTCCAGGATTACCGCAACTGCCTACTCGAGTGCATTGTGGTCTTAAGCTTCCCGCTACACGTAAGAAAACTATTGCTGCCATGGAATTCATAGTCAATGAAAACGTTAAATGTGGCCCGGAGCTCGATGAGGGTGAGGATACAATCGCGCATTTCATCTACACCTTGAAGATGGAGGCAATTTCACCAAAGCCTCTTTATATCAACTTGACTTTACAAACAGGACAATTTTCTAAACCTGGCCTTAAAGACAAAGAACGCATCGAATATTGGAAAAAGCAAACCTTTCAGATCGCGGAAACCTTCCGTTGGGAGTAAGCCTGTTTGTTAAAATATCCCCATGAACACACATCCTTTAGCCAGTAAGGAACGTCCTTTGCGCGTCGCTGTCATCGGTTCGGGTCCTTCCGGTTTTTACGCCGCGGAATCGCTGCTGCGCCGCGGCCTCTGTGTCGAAGTCGACATCTTCGACCGCCTGCCCACCCCTTACGGCCTGGTACGTGGCGGCGTGGCGCCGGACCATCAGAATATCAAAGCCGTCACCAAAGTCTACGAGAAAGTCGCCGCCACCCCGGGCGTACGTTTTTATGGCAACGTCAAATTGGGCAAAGACATCCAAGTCAATGACTTGAAAAAACATTATGACCAGATCGTTTACGCTGTCGGCAACGAGAGTGACCGGAAACTCGGCATCCCCGGTGAAGATGCCGCTGGCAGCCATTCAGCGACCGATTTCGTGGGCTGGTACAACGCGCATCCCGACCACCGCGGACACAAGTTCGACTTAAACACCGACACCGCAATCGTCATCGGCATCGGCAACGTCGCTATCGACGTCACACGCATACTGGCCAAGAGCGTCGATGAACTGGCGACCACGGATATCGCTGAACATGCAGTCACGGCTCTACGCGCCAGCAAAGTCAAGACTGTCTATCTTTTAGGCCGCCGCGGTCCGGCGCAAGCCGCGTTCTCGCCCGCCGAGCTTAAAGAGATGGCGGAACTAAGCGCCGCCGACTTAGTCCTCGACCCCAAGAACGTCGAGCTCGATGAGGTCTCAAAGCAGAGCCTGACCGAACCCAACGATAAAAAGAACGTGGAATTCCTCCAAGAGCACGCGAAAAAAGGTCCGGGCGCACGCGCCAAAAAGATCCAATTACGCTTCTTGATGTCTCCGGTGGAGATCGTCGCCACCAACGGCAGAGCGACCGCAGTCAAGATCGAACATAACGAGTTAAGGCAAGACGCCACCGGCTACATCGGCGCGCACGGCACCGGCCGCTTCGAGACCATCCAAGCGGGGATCGTATTTAAATCCGTCGGCTACCGGGGCATCCCCGTCCCCGGCGTCCCGTTCGATGAAAAGAAAGGCCGTATCCCCAACGACAAAGGCCGTGTCTTAGGCGATGGCGGCAAACCACGCCAAGGCGAATACGTCGTCGGCTGGGCCAAACGTGGTCCGACAGGTTTAGTCGGCACTAACCGCGCCTGTTCCGTCGCCACCGTCGACTTGATGGTCGAAGACATCAAAGACAAAACCGCTGCCGCCAGCGCTGAAAAGCAAGCCGGCGCCATCGATACCGTGCTTAAAGCGCGCGCCGCCCGCTGGATCAGTTTCGAGGATTGGAAGGTCTTAGACCGCCTCGAACTCGAAGGCGGTAAACAGCAGGGCAAGATCCGCCAGAAATTCACCGACGTCACTTCCATGCTGACGGCCTTAGAGAACGCCCATAAGCAGCCCGCTTCGGCCTGATACCTGATGCGCAAGATAACGATATCCGCACTCATCTTAACAGTCACGACGATCGTGAGTGCGGCGATCTATGTCTTCGCGCTGCCCGACGTCACCGCCTTGAAGCGTCAGAACCCGACGGAAACGGCGTTCATGCGCCGCGACATCAAACGCTCCTTGCAGATCAGGAAACGTCCAAAGAAATTCCATATCTGGGTGCCCTTGCGTGATATCTCCCCTTGGCTGCGCTACGCGGTCATCG
>JBBTGF010000059.1:0-2148 GCA_038041525.1 Elusimicrobiota bacterium
GGTGAGCGGGTTTGAGAATTTCACGCTGTTCAACGTTTATTTTCCCAACGGCAAGGCGAGCCCGGAACGCTTGGACTTCAAGATGGCGTTCTATCGTGATTTTTTGAGACTACTTGAGCGTTATCGCAAAGACGGGCGTAAAGATCTGGTCATCTGCGGCGACGTCAACACTGCGCATAAAGAGATCGATTTAGCCCGACCCAAGGAGAACTCGAAGATATCCGGTTTTCTACCGCAGGAGCGCGCCTGGATCGACGAACTGCTCGCCGCAGGTTTCATCGATACGTTCAGAGAATTCGAGCCGGGACCGGGGCATTATTCTTGGTGGGACATGCAGAGTCGCGCGCGCGAGCGCAACGTTGGCTGGCGCATCGATTATTTCTTCATTTCGGAACCGCTACGTAAGAATCTCAAGCATGCTTTCATCCTTCCCGAAGTCTACGGTTCGGACCACTGCCCGGTAGGCATCGAACTGGCGTTCTAGACCGCCGACGCTTTTGCGGGACCAGGTGACTGTCCCCCGATCTCTAGATCGCGGTAGCTTTTTCGATTCTTGTGACCCGGACCCCTAGGTCTTTGATGTCGTTGCCATGCGCTTTGATGGCGTCGTCATTGTCTTTGATGTGCTGACCTTGCATGACCTGTAGGCGGTCTACCTCGATGGTTTCCTTGCCGAAGGCATCGACGGCAGAGAGTATCTTTTCCGTGGATGATTTGATGAGGTTTTCCATGTTGTCGAATCTCTGATCGTGCTCTAAGAGTTTCAAAGCTTGCTGCTTAACAGCTTGGTCCAATGAGCTGACTTTGTCGCCGACGGCTTTGAGCTCGGTTTTGACATTTGTAATATCGGCTTTGAGCTCGGTTTTGACATTTGTAATATCGGCTTTGAGCTCGATCCTGGTACCCGTTAGTTCTGCTCTTACCGCTTTGATAGCGGCTTTGAGCTCGGTATGGACGTTTGCGATATCAGTCTTAGTAGCCGGCCATCGATCAGGACTTTTTATCTTACGCATACGAGTCATTATATCACCCCTTAAGATTTACCCGGATCTCCCCGGATGCAGTCATTCTCCACCCATCCAGTAACACGGAAAAATCAGCGAAATGTAACGCTTTGGTATGCAAAGATCAAGATGGGCGTCATCGGGACCGAATAGCTTGATGGTCTAGGCTGCGGTCAGTTTTTTGAACCCTGCCAGCAAGGCCAAGGCCAACCCGAAGGTGCATACGATCGTGGCTCCGGTGGGAGCGTCGAGCGCGTAAGAGCCATACATTCCGGCGAAGCTCACTACCGTACTCAACGCCCAGCCGATGGTCAGGCGCGTGCCGATCTTCTCCGAGAAGAGCATGGCGGCCACCGAAGGTACGATCAGATACGAGAAGACCAGGAGCACCCCGGCGATGGCTACCGAGGCCGTGACTACGATGCCGAACGTCGCGTAGAATAAAAAATCCCAGAGCGTGATGTTATGGCCGCGTCGGATCGCTTCCGCGGGGTTCGTGGAGACGAGCAGGAACGGTTCGCGCCACCACCAATGCAGCAGCCCGATGATCGAATAGAGGATCGCGATCTTCAAGACATCGCGCGGGCCGACCGCCAGAAGGTTGCCGACTAAGATGTATTTGATGTGTTCGGCTCCTTCCCTGGCCCGGTCCATGACGAAGACGGTCGCGGCCGCACTGACGGCGTAGACGATACCGATGATCGCTTCGTGCGGAATAGCGCCTTTTTTAGTCCGCGTGAGCGTGAATAAGGCGGCGCCGATCAAGGTGAAACCCAAGGAGAAGAAGTAGGCGCCATCGCCATGCACGTCGACGCCGATCAAGAACGCGATAGTCGCACCCAAAGACGCGATCTGCGCCAAGGATAGGTCGACGAAGATGACGCCGCGCTCTACCACATGTAATCCGAGATAGGCGTGGATGCCGGTGACGACCAAGCAAGCCAAGGCCGGCCAGAGGAGCACCTGGAGGATGTCGTTCATCGGGTCACACCTTTAAGCAGTGCGAAGTTATGGTCGAAGAGGTCGAAGTAGGACGTGATGTCCTTAGCTGCACCTACCGAAGGCGCGAAGAGGAGCAGCTTGGCGCCCGTGTCACGGGCGATCTTGCCGGGTAGTTTGGCGTCGAAGTAAGGTTCCATCAGGA
>JBBTGF010000060.1:0-9766 GCA_038041525.1 Elusimicrobiota bacterium
ATACCGATGATAGCCACCACGATCATGAGTTCGATCAAGGTGAAGCCCCGTTCGCTAGACCGCTTCGTTCTTTTTGCCATTGCTCTACCTCCTAGTTTCTTCTTGCCATCGTGCGTCCATTGCCGCTGATGACGGCTAAAGCATAGGAAATTTGAATGGCTTTATGTGAAAGAACGTTGCCCGCTAGGGCTACCTATGACTATACCCTCCAGCGCGGATCGGTTCAATGTGAGGTATGTCACACCCCGGGGGCGCTACATGTCCCCGGCTTTCTGCGAGATCTCGAACATGGGAAGGAACATGGCTACGACCATGCCGCCGATGACGATGCCCATGAAGCAGATGACGAGCGGTTCGATCATACTGGTCAATCCTTTCACTGCGTTATCGACTTCGGAGTCGTAAAAATCAGCGATCTTGTTCAACATGTTGTCGAGGTTGCCCGATTCTTCGCCGATGGCTATCATCTGCGTCACCATAGGCGGGAAGACTTTACTTTTTTTCAGCGGCTCGACGAGGCGCTGTCCTTCTTGGATAGATTTGCGACACGCCATGACGGCTTCCTCGATGACTTTGTTGCCGCTGGTCTTGCCGACGGTCTCCAGAGCGTCCATGATGTTGACGCCGGATTTGATCAAAGTCGCCATGGTCCGCGAGAATTTAGCGATCGCGACTTTCCTCAAGATGATGCCAAACATCGGGGATTTGAGCGCCCATTGGTCATATTTGTAAGCGAAAGCGGGATTCTTCTTCGCGGCTGAAAGGCCTTTGATAAAAGCGATCGGCGTGATGATGAACATGTACCAATAATGCGTGCAGACGGCTGAAAGCGTCAGTAGCGCTTGCGTGGGCTTGGGCAGTTCCGAGCCGAACGACGTGAAGATGTCTTTGAATTTCGGGATGATGGCGATGAGCAGGAACACGGTGACGCCCATTGCTATGGTCAAGACCACGATGGGATACATCATCGCGCCCTTGACCTTGTGTTTGAGTTCTTCTGATGCCTCCAAATATCCCGCAAGGCGGTCTAAGATGACGTCGAGCACGCCGCCCATCTCCCCGGCTTTCACCATCGAGACATAGAGCTCGCTGTAGGCTTCGGGGTGCTTGCTCATCGCCTCAAAAATGGATTGACCGGCTTCGATGTTGCTTTTGACGTCCGCGACGATGTTCTGGAAGAATTTATTCTCCATCTGCTCGCTTAATATGGTGAGCCCTTGTACCAAAGGGACGCCGGAAGATATCAGCGTGGATAGCTGGCGCGTGAAGATGACGAGGTCTGCCCCCCCTACGCTGGGTCCGAAGGGGTTGATCTTCTTTAGATATAACAGCACTGGGTTCTGCGGGATCTCGGTTATCTCGGCTATTTGCAGCTTCTGCAAACGCAGTTTGTCCAAGGCGGCGCGCAACTGCGGTGCGTCGATCGTGCCTTGCGCTGGCGCTCCCGACGGCATCTTGCCTTTGTAAGTGAAAGTGGGCATGTTATTTCTTAAGAAGATTCTTCTGGTCGAGTAGCTTCTTTAAGTCCTCCGGCGTCGCTGAATGTTCAAGCGCGCATTCGTAGGTTATCTTGTTCTTATGATAAAGTTGCGCCAGCGACATATCCATGGTCTGCATGCCGTGTTTGATGCCGGTCTGTATCAGGGCGCGTATCTGTTCGGCTTTCGATTCCCGGATGAGGTTCCTGATGGCTGGCGTGGCCATCAGCACCTCGCAGGCCATGGCGCGGCCATTGCCTGAAGCGTGCGGCAGTAATTGCTGCGTGAAGACGTATTGGATGACGAAGGAGAGTTGCACGCGTATCTGCGCCTGCTGGTTCGCCGGGAAGGCGTCGATGATGCGATTGATCGATTGCACGGCGTCGTTGGTGTGCAGGGTGGCGAACACTAGGTGGCCGGTTTCGGCGATGTTTAAAGCCGCTTGGATGGTCTCTAAATCACGCATCTCGCCGATCAAGATGATGTCGGGGTCTTGACGCAGGATATGGCGCAAAGCCGTGGTGAAGGTCTGGGTGTCTTGGCCGACTTCACGCTGGTTGATCAGGCAGCGTTTGTGTTGATGTAAGTATTCGATGGGGTCTTCGATGGTGATGATATGGCCCGTGCGGTTTTCGTTGATGTGATTGATCAAAGACGCCAATGTCGTTGATTTTCCCGAACCGGTCGGTCCGGTCAATAAGACTAGGCCGTTGGGCAGTTTGGCTATCTCGTAGATCGTCGTCGGCAGTCCGAGTTCTTCAAAACTCTTGAAGGCGTCGGGTATCAGGCGCAGCGCCGCGCCGATATGGCCGCGCTGTCTGAAGATGTTCAATCTGAAGCGGCCGACGCCTTTGACATCGATGGCGGCATCGAGCTCGGAGTTCTCGTCGTAGCGCCGCCGCTGCTCGGTGTTTAACATCGAGAAGACGAGTTTCTCGATCGATTCGTTGTCCAAAGCCGCGCCTCCCAGAGAATGGAGCTCGCCGTCGATACGTAGCGTCGGCGCCGCTGCGACGGTCAGATGCAGGTCGCTGGCGCTCCTCTCGCGTACGGTCTTGAGTAATTCATCTATCGTCATGTCTTGCTCCTTGCCTGTTAATGCTCCATAGTGATGCGAAGCAACTCTTCCATGGTCGTCATGCCCTTGAGCACTTTGGCGGTGCAGGAATCCCGCAGTGTAAGCATGTGGTTTTTTGCCGCGATCGCCGCGATCTCTTGCGGCGGCGCCTTCTTGACGATCGCTTCCCTGACTTCTTCGGTCACGTCAAGGACTTCATGGATGCCGACGCGGCCCTTGTATCCTGTGCCGGAGCAGCGTTCGCAGCCTTTGCCTTTATATAGCGTCACTTTCCCATCCGCGTCCTTTCCGGACTTGAGTTGCAGGCCATACCTTTGGAATTCCTCTACGCCGATCTGATAGGACTCTTTGCAGTTAGTGCAGATCATGCGTACCAGGCGTTGGGCTACGACTGCCAACAGGCTTGTACCCACCAGGAACGGTTCCACGCCCATGTAGAGGAGTCTGGCCGGCGCGCTGGTGGCGTCGTTGGTGTGCAAGGTGGCGAACACCATGTGTCCTGTCATTGCGGCGTTGGCCGCGATCTCGGCTGTCTCCTGGTCGCGGATCTCGCCGACTAAGATGATATCGGGGTCTTGCCTTAGGAATGAGCGCAATCCCGCCGCAAACGTTAAACCCACGTCTTTTTTGACATTGACTTGGTTGATGCCTGGGATCATGTATTCGACAGGGTCCTCGCAGGTCATGATATTGCGTGAAGGCTGGTTGAGTACGAAGAGTACCGAATAAAGGGTCGTGGATTTTCCGGAACCTGTCGGTCCGGTGATCAGCACCAGGCCGTGCGGCGCGTTGATCGCTTTCTCGAAGATCGCGCGGTTCTCGGGTTCCAAACCGAGATGGTCTAAATCGAGCTTGAGTCCTGAAGAGTCGAGGATGCGCATGACGACTTTCTCGCCGAACACCGTAGGCAGGAAGCTGATACGCAGGTCGATGGCCTTGCTCTCGATCTTAAGCTTGATGCGCCCGTCTTGCGGTACGCGCCTTTCTGATATATCCGCGCGCGCCAGGACTTTGAATCTGGCGATGATGGCGTTCTGCAGGGTTTTGGGCGGATAGGGCTGCTCGTGCAGGACGCCGTCGATGCGGTAGCGCACGCGGAAGCTCTTTTCGTAGGGTTCCAGATGGATGTCGGAGGCGCCGACTTGGATGGCTTTGGCGACGATGGCGTTGCAGAGTTTGATGACCGGCGCGTCGATACTCTTGACATCGAGTTGCATCGATTGGTCCGCGTTAGCGTCCTCTTCCAGGGACATCTCTGATGCTTTCTCAAGCGCAGCAACGTATTCCTGTTCCGTGTCGACCGCCAGCTCTTCTTTGGATTTGGTTTTCGCGTAATAGGTGGTGATGGCCTTATTGATCTCTTCGGTCCCGGTCAACACGGGGATGACTTCGAGTCCCGTGGTGAGTTTGATGTCATCGAGCACGAACACGTTAAGCGGATCGGCCATAGCGACTGTGAGCTTGCGCCCGTCCTTTTTGATCGGGATCATGATATGGCGCTTGGCCGTGGCGACGGGGATGATGTCTAAGACCTCCTGGGGGATCTTGGCGATATTGGCCAGCGAGACGTATTCGATGCCGCATTGCTTGCCTAAGTAGACCATCAGGGTCTGCTCGTTGATGTAGCCTTTATTGATGAGGATCTCCCCGACCCTGCCGCCTTGTTGTTTTTGCAGTTCCAGAGCGTCGCCTAACTGCGTCTCGGTGATGATCTTATTGTCGAGCAATAATTGCCCGATCTTTTTTTTCGAGAATACGACCTTTGCCTGCGACGCGGTAGACATAGCTTCTCCTTTATAAACATAACGTCACAGAGCGCGTAAGTCAATGAGGATTATGGCGGACCGGATATGCCGTCAGGGAGCGTGTTTGCTGGCGAGGGCGTTGGCTACGCAATCGGGGACGAACTTACGCGTATCCCGGCCGTAGCGCGCGATCTCTTTGACGATCGACGAAGAGAGGTAGATGAAGCGCTCCTCCGGCATCAGGTAGAGCGTGTCGATGTCCTTCATCAAACGGCGGTTCATCAGGGCCATTTGGAATTCGTATTCAAAATCAGAGATGAAGCGTAATCCTCGGATGATGACCTTGGCTTTGGTGCGTGAGAGGTAGTCTACCAATAGGTCATCGAAGATCTCTACTCTCAAGCGTTTGTGTTCGAGCGCTGCTTCTTTGATCGAGCGGGTGATGAGTCCGGCGCGCTCTATAGGGTCAAACAGCGGCGTTTTTGCAGAGTTCTTAGCCACGGCGACGATGACTTTAGGGAACAGGGCCAGCGCTCGGCGCATGATATCCAAGTGCCCGTAGGTCACGGGGTCGAAACTGCCCGGATAGATGACGGTTTTCATGAGATATCGCTGTCTTTCATGTCCACGCCTAATTTTTTCATCACCGATTCTTTGATGTAAGGATAGCTTTTTAACGAGCGTCCGGACGCGAGGATCTCGCTGGCGATAGCGCGCGCCGGCGCGATGAGGGGTTCGTGCTTGAGGAAGTCGAAATGGCGTAGCGTATCGGCTCCATGCTGCGCGTGGCCGAGGAGTTCACCGTGTCCGCGCAGTTCCAAGTCAAGGCGGCCGATGTCGAATCCGTTGCTGGTGGCGCAGAAGCGTTCAAGCCGCTGAGCGGCAGGTTCGCCGCTCAAGATATCGTTTTGCTCCTGGCGACGCTCGCGCGTGGGCACCAACACGCAGACGCCGGGATGTTGGCCTCTCCCTACCCGTCCGCGCAATTGATGCAGGGTGGCTAGGCCGAAGCGCTCCGCGCCCAGGATGACGATGACGCTGGCGTTGGGGACGTCGATGCCCACCTCGATGACCGTGGTGGCGATAAGGATATGATGTTTGCCTGTGGCGAAGTCATTGAGCGTCGATTCCTTGGCTTTGCCGTGCATCCGTCCGTGTAGGCAAGCGACGGACTTGTCAGTGAAGAGTCCTTTGATGCGTTTGGCTTCTTGCTCGAGGTTGTAGCGGTAGGCCGGCGGGTCACCCGGACCGCTTTGCAGTGTTTGTCCCGGTTCGATCGCCGGAGTGACGATATAGGCTTGCTGGCCGCGTTTGAGCCTGTCGGCGACGATCGCGAAGGCGAGTCCTTCGTCTTCGATGAGTTGCGTTTCCGCTATGCGATGCCCTTGGGGCAATTCCTTCATGGTGGAGATGTCGAGGTCGCCATAGAGCGCTAGCGCCATGGTCCTGGGTATCGGAGTGGCGGTCAGGATAAGGCTGTCAGGGTGGTCCGCTTTGCAGCGTAGCCGCCAGCGTTGCGTGACGCCGAAGCGTTGCTGTTCATCGATGACGATCAACGACAGGGCTTTGAAGCCGACGTCGGCTCCCAATAATGAATGCGTGCCGACGACGACCTGGATCGTCCCCGCGCCAAGTCCCGCGATGATCGTCTCGCGTTCATGGCCCGCGGTCTCGCTTGTTAAGTATGCGGTCTTGACGCCGAGCGTGTCGAGGGCGCGCTTGAGCGTCAGATAATGTTGGAATACCAAGATCTCCGTCGGTGCGATAAATGCCGCTTGGTAGCCATGGCTGATAGCTTGGCAGATAGCCGCGATGGCGACGAGCGTCTTACCCGAGCCGACTTCGCCTTGCAGCAGTCGGTTCATGGGTTTAGCTGCTGACAGGTCGTTTAAGATCTCATCGATGGCGCAAGCTTGGTCTGCGGTGGGTTTTAGGCCCGATGCCGATAGGACTTCATTGAATTTGGTTGGCCAGGCGCCTTTGGCGCTAGGGCGGTGGTACTTCAAAGGTTTGTCGTGTTTAAGCGTACGCGCTTTCCGCCATTCCATCGCCACCGCCATCAGCAGGAATTCCCAGAAAGCCAGCGTGGTCTGCGCCGTTTGCAGGTGGCGTTCATCGCGCGGGAAATGCATGGTTTTATAGGCGTCGGTGAGCCCAAGCAAGTCCGCTGGCAGATGGCGCGTGCGCAGGTCGCTCCAATCCCAACCTGCCTTGTTCGCGTTATCCCATAGATCTTGGGTGTTCCAGCGCAGTTCGCGTAGCTGTTTTTGTGTGAGACCTTCGGTGCTGTGATATTGCGGGACAAGCCGCAACCAATGGGCCGATTCAAGCCCGGGTCCATGTTCGGGCAACGGGCAATAATCATCGACCGAGATTTCGGCGCAATCGCGTATTGATTGGACCTTACCGTAAGCCAGGAGGCGGGTTCCGGGCCTGACGTCTTGACGGACTCGATTGAAGACGTCGTAGGCAGCCCTTCTGCGTATCCAAGTCAGCATGACCTGCAATTTGCGGTCCGCTGCAACCCCCGCGGCCTTGAAGAATGTGAATTCTTTATAGGGACTGACGATCTCCCTGATGCGTTCGATGCTGCACAGTAGCGTGCGCTTGGCCCCCTGTTCTTCGTGCAGGTCTATGGCGGTAGTCTGCAAAGTCTCGATCCTGCGGTCTTCCCATTTGCGCGGCGTCGTCAGCAGCAAGTCTTCGATGGTATGTATCCCCAGATGCGCCAATAAGTCGGCCTTTTTCGGTCCGACCCCTTTGAGATATTGGACGGGTGTTTGCGGCGTCAGCGGCGGCCGCTTTTTGCTAGAATTATCATTGAACATGGCTTATAAATGTCGTTTCTGTCTTAAAGGTCCGCGAGCGGGTAAGACCGTCAGTCATTCCAATCGGCACACTACCCGGGTGTTCAATCCCAACCTTTTCCGCCGTCGTGTCGTCATTGACGGCGCTGCGAAAAGGGTCTACGTCTGCACCTCGTGCCTTTCCGCGCGTAAAACGCTCGTCGGCTGACATCCATAGCATCTTAGCGTTTTTCGGGTTCAAGCATGCTTGCCGTTCTTGAGTGAACGCCTGATACGTGAACGCGCGCGCGCACTTTTGACGAATTCCAGCCATTCTTTGTTAGGTTTAGCGTTCTTGCGTGTCTGTATCTCGCAGGTGTCCCCGCTTTTGAGCCGATAATCGAGCTTGACCATCTTGCCGTTGACCTTGGCTCCAGTGCATCGGCAGCCTATATCTGTGTGCACCGCGAAAGCAAAATCGATCGGCGTCGAGTTCTCCGGGAGCGCTTTGACGTCTTTTTTCGGGGTGAAGACGAATATCTGATATGTCTTGAGTTCGGTCTTTAAGCTCTCCATGAACTCTTCGGGGTTCTTTAAGTCTTGTAGCCATTCGAGGCATTCACGCAGCCAGTCAAGGCGGGTCTCCAACTCTTTGTCGCCGCTGCGGCGCGCGCCTCCCATCTTGTAGCGCCAATGCGCTGCGATGCCGTGTTCGGCCCTGCGGTGCATCTCCTCTGTGCGCACCTGGACTTCGACGATCTTGTTGTCGGGTCCGTACACTGTAGTGTGCAGGCTCTGGTAGAGGTTGGGCTTAGGATGCGCGATGTAATCCGTGAAACTGTCTGGGACGGGCTTGAGTTGCGAGTGTACTTCACCTAAGATCGCATAGCAATTCGCGACCGTGTCGGTGACGATGCGTAGCGCCATCGCGTCTTCGATCTCGGGCAAAGTCTTGTTCTGGCGCTGCATCTTAAGATAGATCGCGTAGATGTTCTTAGGACGCGACATGAAGCGCATCGGGACATTCAGGGCGGTAAGGCGCTCTTCCAAGGCGTGGGTGATCTCATCGAGGTATTGGCGTCTGGCGGCTAATCCGCGCTCGAGTTCGGCGCCGATCTGCGCGTAGGTGGATGGGTTTAAGACCGCGAAGGCATGGTCTTCGAGGTCGCTTTTAAGCGCATACATGCCGAGCTGTTCGGCCATCGGCGCATAGAGGTGGATGGTTTCTTGAGCGATCCTTTGCTGGGTGGTACTCTCAAGATGGCGGATGGTCTTGATGTTGTGCAGGCGGTCGGAAATCTTTATCAAGATGACGCGTACGTCCTTGGCGGTGGCATAGAGCATCTTGCGCCAGTTCTCCGCTTGGAATGACGAGGTATCGGAGAATCGCAGGCGGTCGAGCTTGGTGACTCCTTGTACCAGGTCGGCGACCTCCACTGTGAACTCGTGCTTGATCTCATCGTAAGTGACATGCGTGTCTTCGATGACGTCATGGAGTAAACCTGCGCAGATGGTCGCTAGATCGAGTCGGTATTCGATCAAGGTCTCTGCCACTGCGACGCAGTGTGTGAAGTAAGGGTCCTGATTAGCCCTGCGTTGGGCGGCGTGGGCGTGCTTAGAGAATTCGTAGGCCTTGGCGAGCAGTTGCGCGTCGCCTTGGGGCGTATAGGTCAGATATGCCTTGGTGAGTCTCTCTAAGACCGTTTCGCTCATCGCTTAGAGTATAAAAAAAGGGCACGCCAAGCGCAGGGGCCGCTCACCCCATCAATTGCGAGAGGGCGCCTTTGGGGTCCTTAGAAAAATCCGCATACGTCGTCTCCTCGACGACCGCACCTTTGTCGACGACGACGATGCGCGACGTCCATTCCAACGTCTGGAGCCGGTGTGAGACGACAAGAGCGGTCTTGCCTTGAAGCAAGGTCTCCAAAGCTTTGATGACATGACCTTCGGACTCTGGATCGAGATTGCTCGTCGCTTCGTCAAGCACCAGGATCTGGGGGCGCTTGAGTACGGCGCGCGCGATGGCGATGCGTTGTTTCTGGCCCGCTGAGAGCTTGACGCCGCGCTCGCCGGTATGGGTAGCTAGTCCATCGGGGAGACGGCTGATGAATTCCCACGCGTAGGCGGTCTTAGCGGCGTCTTCGATGGCGCCACCGCTGGCCTCTGGGTCGCCGACTGCGATATTAGCTGCGATGGTGTCGTCAAAAAGGAACGCATCCTGCGTGACGAAGGCGAATAAACGCCGCAGGGATGCGACGTCATATTCTCGCAGGTCGTAACCGTCCAAAGAGACGGAGCCTTCCGTCGGGTCATAGAAGCGCGCCAACAAGTTGGCGATCGTCGATTTACCGCTGCCGCTGGCGCCGGCCAACCCTAAGACCTCGCCTTTTCTGATATCTAAGTCGATACCGCGCAGCGCCCTTCTGCCGTCGGGGTAGACTAAGCCGACGCCCTTGAGCTGTAATCGCGTATCGAACTGCGCTTGTCTTAGGCCGCCAGCCAACGGGTCATGCGTATCAAGGACATCGAGTATCCGCCTATAGCTGGTAAGTCCGAGTTGTAAGATGGCATTGACCTGGCTTAGACGTTTGATGGGTTGATAAGCCATGAACGAGGCGCCGAGGAAAGTCATGAATCCCCCCGCGCTCCATTTTCCCGCGATGACATCGTAACCTCCCC
>JBBTGF010000061.1:0-2674 GCA_038041525.1 Elusimicrobiota bacterium
GATATAGCGCTACCGCGATGACCCTTGTGCCGGTAAGCGATAAGATTGTGCCTGGCGGCCAAGCGCTCACGCGCTCTGATGATGACTTTCTCGGACATTTTCAATGCCGCAGAAATTTCCTGCAGGGTATAGTCGGAAAGACCCTGATGGGTCTGGTCCAAGACCGCGACATGACAATAAAAACAATAAAGCAGGTATTCTTCTTGAGATAGTTCGTTGAGCTTGTCTAAAACGCGGGCATCCAGCCAACCAAAAAATGTCTTGGTCGGGTTAGCTATCCGGATCAGATCGATGACGTCGGCATCATCAAATCTTCCGGTCCTGGGAACGAAAGGCTTTCTTTGCATTTTCTCCACCCCGTTTGATTTCCCCGGACCTGGAACCAGCCAAATTGCTGGTGTCCAAAAAGTGTCCAGTCTGGGGAAGATAATAGGGTAGAGTAGGGTGCAAATGAGAAACTACAAACGGCTTTTCTCCTCTAGGAGCAAACAGCGGGGTAGAGCAGGGTAAGGCCTGATTCGCCTTACAAAGGGGCTGCTCCACCATTGAGCTACACCGGCGACGGTTAGATTATAGAACGCTGACTATTGGTCAATTCCACCAATTATCCTTCCAAGATTTGTTCCACCAGGTGCGTAGCGGCATCAACGTCTTGGTCTCCCAGCCCAGGCGCTGGAACTCCAAGACATGGTCGCTGACCGCATCCCAATCTTTGCCGGAGATCCAAGTGACGCCGTCCCAGTGTCCGGGGACTGAAGCGGTCGATACGGTCCACGGCAACGATGCCGCCTTTGTCCATTCGCTATCAAGCTTGGGCGCGCGCCACCAAACCCAGGCGCCTGCGGGCTTCTGCCACCACCAAGCGGCATTCTTCCAACCCTCTCGCACCCAATGCGATGAGTTGGCGACAACGCCTTTGAGCTTCCTGACTTTCGACGAATATCTATAGACCTCCTCGAGATCCGCCGCGTCGATCCAGACGACTAAATCCCATTCACCAGCCACGATCGACATGCCGATGACCTTCGGCCATTTCTTGAACGTCTCAAACACCTTCTCCGCCGAACCACCGGCGGTCTTGACCAACAGATATGCGCTCCTATTGTTCCATTTCATATTATCCTCCCGTATTGCCGTCATGATATCGCAGACGGCGTGCCCGCGACCGCACGCACACCGGGAAGCACTTTGCCTTCGATGAACTCGATGGTAGCGCCCCCTCCGGTTGAGACATGCGTGAACGAATCTTCCTTGAGTCCCGCTTTCGAGACCGCATAGATGGTATCCCCGCCACCTAGAACGCTCTTAGCCCCTTCTTTGGTACGCTGCGCTACCGCCTGGGCGACCGCGATGCTGCCACGGTCGAAGGGCGCCACTTCCATAAGACCCATCGGCCCGTTCCAAAAGATGGTATTGGCCTTTTCGATCTCAGCTACAAAACGCGTGATAGTCTTGGGTCCGATGTCAAGAGCACAGATAGCGGCAGGGATGCTGGCGCCAGCGACAGGGACCGCTACGGCTCCCTTGGGGACCGCGCCCGATGCGTCAAGCGCGCCTTCGATGCCCACGTGATCCTCACAAAGCACGATCTTATCCGCCACACCCTTGACCGACAAAAGCTTCTTGACCGGTTCGATCCAATCTTTCTGCACAAGCGACCTGCCGCACGTGTGCCCCTGTGCGGCAAGGAAGGTATAGCTCATCGCGCCGCCGATCAGAACCTTGTCAGCCCCGGCTTTAAGCAGATTATCAATAGCGCCGATCTTATCGGAAACTTTGACCCCGCCTAATACCGCCACAAACGGCGCTTTCGGCTCACGCAGCAAGCGCCCTAAGACATCGAGTTCGCGTGTGACCAAAAGTCCGAACACGCTTTTCATCATCTTTGGCAGCGCATCAGTAGAAGCATGCGCGCGGTGCATGGCGCCGAAAGCATCCTGCACGAAGATATCCGCCAACGCCGCCAGGTTCCTCGCCAGTGCTGGATCATCAGCCTCTTCCCCGGCGTCATACCTTAGATTCTCACAAAGTAGGATATCTTTGGGCCCAAGCGCCGCGACAGTTGCCCTAAGACCAGGCGAAGCAAAAGCTTCATCGCAGAACACCACCTTGCCAAAAGCGACTTTATGCGAACGCAGCGACGCCTCCAAGGCGGCTACCACGGGACGCATGGAATACTTAGGTTCCTTCTTGCCCTTCGGCCGACCCAGATGCGAGATCAGGATGACCTTGGCATTACCATCAAGCAAGACTTTGAGCGTCGGCATCGTGGCATCGATGCGTTTAGGTTCGGCGACACGGCCATCCTTGATAGCCACGTTGTAATCGACACGTACTAAGACCCGTTTGTTATTGATATCGGACACATCAATATCCATAGGACCTCCTATATACTTTGATCGTAAGTATGCGGGCTGGATAGGGACCGTGTCGCTGTGATCAATGAAGGGCTCCTCACCCGACTCTAAGCGACTAGCTTACCTAGGATATATTCCGCATTCAACTTTAAAAGCTGATAAACATTATTATTAAAGGCTTTATTCTTCTGGGCTTCGACTTCGTTTAGAAACGCCTTAAATTCTTTCTGAGCAGTTTTATCTTTGCCTTTCTGAGCCGCCTTTAGAGCGGCATCTAACTTGGCGTCCAGACTGTTGACGATACCTTCCGCCCCAGG
>JBBTGF010000062.1:0-9013 GCA_038041525.1 Elusimicrobiota bacterium
TATGGTGTCCCCGGAAAACTCGGTTGGAAATGCGTATGGTGTCCCCGGAAAACTCGGTTGGAAATGCGTATGGTGTCCCCGGAAAACTCCGGAAAACTTCGAAAATCCCTTCAATCTGCCAACACTTCGATCCCTTCAGGCGTCGATTCGCAAGCAAAATGATAATCGTAAATCCAGCCAATGGAAGATTCTGTCAGATGCTGGAAATACGTATAAAAACAATCTTTTTTGTTCCCAGATAGAACAAAGCATTGGATCTCCGCTTCATCGGTCGGCTTTAAATTTTTCTTTACACTTTGCCGCCCTTGAGGGTGGATAGTAAGACAATCTTCTAATTTAATCCCCAATATCATCCTGCTTTCTACCATCGGTAAATATTCGAAAGCAGGATGATAGCCATGCGTCGGGCCGCCCAACCCGTGGATACGGGGATAATTCCTTTGTCGAATAGCTTTTTTAAATTCTTTCAAGAATACCTGGAAATTATGGTTATTCACCAGAGGTTCAGGAATATGCGCGGGCAAGGCTGCGATAAGTTCATCGGAGTATTGCCATCTTTGCTCTGACTCACGTTTATAATCATTTGATTGACGTAATTGATCATCGGACCATAGATTCCTTTGATAAGTAGCCTTGAAGTAATAACCCAGAACCCCAAAACCTATGGTCACAAAACTGACAAGTAAAAACTGAATGATTCTAGTCGGACTCACTATCGGATTATCGCAATAAAAGAAGGTTGGATATCCGGATATCCGGGGGATATCCGGATATCCGGGGACACCATACGCATTCCTAACTCCCACTAGGTTTGCGTCCTGCTTTCTGGGGTCTTAACGGTCTGCCGAGGATTGCTTCAGCTTTTTGTATGAATTCCTCGTTGCCCAGAGGTCTTCCCGTGCGTTCATGGAGTTCGATCAACGCATTCTGCCCATCCGCAGTCGGTTGCCGTAGGAAAGTACCCCAGTCTTCGGTCAGATCCAGCAGTGGCGCTACCTTAACAAGATTCTGATCTTGACCCGCAAGGTGGGCTCTTGCGCTACTCCATGGATATGACGCAGGATCGGCGACTAGACCAGCCTTGACCGGGTTTAATTCGATATAGCGCGCAGCAGCCAGCAGGTGCCGTTCATCCATGGCAAAAGAGTAGAACCGTCCTTGCCATAGGTGCCCGCGCCAATCCTTGCGAAAGTTGATCGCCCGGGTATAGCGCCTATGAGTCTCTCCGATCGCCTGGCGCAAGGTTTGCGCTGATTCCGGGACAGCAATGAGATGGACGTGGTTCGGCATCAGGCAATAAGCCCATATCTCGACGTTATTGCGTCTTGTCCATTCAGACAACAGGTCGATGTATAGCTTGAAGTCGCCATCACAGAAGAATGTCTGCTGCTTACGATTCCCGCGTTGCGTGACATGGTGGGGTATGCCGGGTAATACGCTACGCGCCAATCTCGCCATCACTTAGTAACACGGAAGAAATATCAAAATGTAACGCTGTATTCCGGGGACACCATACGCATTTCCAACCAGAGTACAGCCGTATGGCCGCTGTAAATGCGTATGGTGTCCCCGGAATAGCCGGAATAGCCGGAATAGCAAAAAAGAGCATCAGTCCCTGCCGCAATAAAGTAGCGCCGCCAGATAGCCGGCGGCGAGCAGCAGCGCGCAAGCCCAGACTTCGGCGGCTTTCGCCTGCGAGCCCAATACCAAGATGGCGCCGATGCCAAGTAACGGCACCGCCACCCCTTTGAGGGTCCCTCGCGGCCCGCACGCGCCCAATCGATAAGCGGCGGCGCAAGTGACGAGGTATTGCAAGCAGACCACGACATTAGTCAAGTCGACCAATGCCCTAAAATCCAGGACGAACACCAGCGCCATCGTCAACACCATATGCGCGATGACGGCGACATGCGGCGTGCCAAAGCGCTCATGCACGCGTAAGACCGACTTCGGGAACATGCCGCAAGAACCGAGCGCATAAAGATAGCGCGGCCCGCCCAGAGCGTTGCCGGTAGTGTAACCCACGGTCGAGACTGCGGCGCCCACGGCCAATATGGCGCCAAGCATCGGCCACCACGAGGCGGCTGCATCCGTCAGCGGTTTCTCCGATCCCGCCAATCCCGGATAGCCGGCGACTGTGACCGCCTGTATCACCGCATAGAGTACTAGCGAAAACACCAAAGACGCCACGGTCGCCAAAGGGACGTCGCGCTTGGGGTTACGCGCCTCCCCGGAGGGCACCGGGACCGCCTCGAATCCCTGGAAAGCGAAGAAAGCCAGAAGCAGGCTGCCGCCGAAAGACGGGAGGTCCTTGATAAAGAACGGCGACAGGTTGCCGGGTTTGAAATACATCACGCCCACGCCGACGAACGCGAGCAAGGGCAGGAGTTTGGCGACCGTGAAGAAATCAGTGACCGAAGCGGCCAAACGCACACCGCGGTAATTCAAGACCGTTAGAATGAGCAACACGCCCACGGCAGTGGCCTTGGTCCCTGCCCAAGTAGCGAACGCGGGATTGAAATAAGCCATATAGGCGCTGATGGCGCAGGCGACCGCCGCAAGACTCAACATATTGGTGATCCAGGCTGTCCAGCCGACGCCAAAACCCACCCATGGACCGAAGGCGTCACGCGCGTAGAGATACGGTCCTCCTGTCGAATCGTAGCGCGCGGCCAACCACGCGAAACACAGCGCCACCGGGATGAGCAACAGCCCCGTCACTACGAAGGACAGGATGGAGGCCGGACCCGTCATGGCAGCCAGCAGTCCAGGAAAAAGGAATATACCCGAACCCACGATGGCGTTGACGCCAAGACAAAGGATGTCGAAGAATCCCAAGTCGCGCTTGAGGTTCATCGGACTATCGCTATCGCGTCGACTTCGATGCGCGCGCCTCTGGGCAATGCCGCCACCGCCACCGTTGCCCGCGCGGGATAGGGCTCATTAAAATATCGGGCATAGACTTCATTGACCTCGGCAAAATCACTCATATCACAAAGATAGACCGTGGTCTTGACTACGTGGGAAAAGTCCAGACCGCCGGAGGCCAGGACCGCTTTGAGATTCTCGAACACCCGCGCCGCTTGCACTGCCACAGCGCCCTCCACCAGGTTGCCCGTGAGCGGGTCGACCGGCACCTGTCCCGATAAAAAGACAAAACCCCCAGCAGAGACCGCCTGCGAGTATGGACCTATCGCCTTCGGCGCGTTCGGACTTAAGATGGCTTTTTTCATTTTGCCCCCTTGATCTTAGCCACGAGGTTAGCCAAGGCATTGACGAAAAGACTGATGAAAACGATGAATGCCGCATGCAGTGACGCTTGCCCCCAGCCGACCTCACCGGTCAAACCCCGTACCGCATAGATGCCCAGCAAAGTGACCGCGGAGCTCAATGCCACGACCAGGGTCTCCACGCGCGAGCTATAAAGACTCACGGACAAAGGCGCGAACACATGCAGAAGCCACATCGGGCCCCAGAAGATACCCAGCAGATAGACTAGACCCACCACGCCGATGAAATTCGCCGGACTGTAGACCTTGCGCAACGTCGAATACAACGCCTGCGAGCGCTGGGCGACATAGATCATCAACATATTGAAAGCGATGATAGCGAGTAATATCGCGGCGGAAAGATATTTGTCCCTGGTCTCGGCATAACCCAACCACAAAGCGCTCACGACCATGATGAGCGCGAAGGGCAGGAAGAATTTAGCCAACAAGGTCATGAACTGCGCGGTCAAGGGCAGCGGGATATAGCGCGTGATATCCTGGAAGATGATGCCGGCGCCGATGGCGTGACCACTCTTGTCCTTGAACACCAACGTACCATAACCCAAGAGTATCTTGCCGCCACCCACCCCCTTGGCTTTGATCTCCTGACGGTTATGCACTTTAAGCGTCTTGGCAGTATCGAGTAGGACTTCCATGACTTCTTCGTGCCCAGCCAATGTCTCACGGCCGGGAACGCCGAGCTTGACCGCCTCACCGAGATCGAGGATGTTCCTCGCCGCGCGATTACAGACTTTCAGGTTCCCGCTGTTATCGATAGCGATGAAACCGCTGGGGATACCGTCGAGGGCCAGTTCATGCCAGATGACATCAGACATAATCGAACAAAAGTATATACTTATTGAAAAGGAAGTTTTGGAGTGATCGTCACACCGGCGAAGGCCGGTGTCCAGATCGAGGGTCTGGATTCCCGCTTTCGCGGGAATGACGGAATATTAAGTAATTGCGTGTCGGAGGTATATATGGATTGGGGATTGCAGAACAGACTCGCCAGGATCATCAAACCGGAGACGAAGCGTTGCGTCATGCTTGCCGTCGACCATGGGTACTTTCTAGGTCCCACTAGCGGCTTAGAAGACGCGCGCGCTACCATCACGCCTTTAGCACCCTACGCCGATGCCCTCATGCTCACACGCGGCATCCTGCGCACCTCGGTCGATGCGGCTTGCAACGTCCCCATCGTGCTGCGCGTCTCCGCCGGCACCAGCATCTTGACCGAACTCTCCAACGAAGAGATCACGACTTCTTTTGAGGATGCGCTGCGCTTGAATGCCAGCGCCGTCACTTGCTCCATCTTCATCGGCGCGCCCTACGAGAAGCAGACATTGCAGAACTTGGCCAAACTCGTCAATGAAGGCCAACGCTATGGCATGCCCGTGCTGGCAGTCACCGCTGTAGGCAAAGACATGGCGCGCGACGCGCGCTACCTAGGGCTCGCTTGCCGCATCGCCACCGAGATCGGCGCGCATTGCGTCAAAACCTACCATTGCCCGGATTTCCACAAGATCGTGGAAAGCTGCCCCGTGCCTTTGATCGTCGCCGGTGGCAAAAAGACATCGGAGCTCGAAGCCCTGACCCTTTCCTACGACTCTGTGCGCGATGGCGCCGTTGGCGTCGACATGGGCCGCAACATCTTCCAATCCGAGCATCCCGCAGCCATGATCCAAGCTGTCCGCGACGTGGTCCATAACGGCGCCACGCCGCAGAAAGCATTCGAACTCTTTAAGAAGCTCTCCGGCAACGGCAACCCCGCCGCCGGACTCAAGCCGAAACTGCCGGCAAAAAAGACGGCTAGATGAAAGTCGCGGTTTACTACAGCAACGACGACGTACGCACCGAAGAGCGCCCCGTACACGGGATCGGCCAGGACGAAGTCTTGGTCAAGATCATGGCATCCGGCATCTGCGGTTCCGATGTCATGGAATGGTATCGCATCAAATCAGCCCCGCGGGTGCTGGGTCATGAGATCTCGGGCGTCATTGAAGCCGTAGGCGCTGCGGTCACGCGATTTAAAAAAGGCGACCGCGTCTTCGTCACCCATCACGTACCCTGCAACATCTGCCGTTTGTGTCTTAAAGGTCTGCACACCGCCTGCGATACCCTGCATAAGACCAATTTCGACCCCGGCGGCTTCGCGCAATTCGTGCGCGTACCCGCTATCAACGTCGACCGCGGCATGTTCAATATCCCCGATAGTATGAGCTTTGAAGATGCCACCTTCATCGAGCCGCTGGCTTGCGTCATCCGCGGTTTCAGAACCGCGGGTTTCGTCGCTGCCGAAAGCGTACTAGTGCTCGGCAGCGGCATCGCGGGCATTCTCGCCATCGCCCTAGCCAAAGCCATGGGCGCTGGCAGGATCATGGCGACCGATATCAACCCATACCGCCTCAAGGCCGCGCAACGCTTTGGCGCCGACATGGTGTTCAACGCCTCCGAAGACCTGGCGGCCCGTATCCCTGCGATCAATGACGGACATCTGGCGGAATTCATCGCGGTATCGACTGGCGCGCCGCAAGCCTTCATGCAAGCGCTCAAGTGCGCGGATAAAGGCGGTAAGGTCCTCTTCTTCGCGCCCGCTAAACCCGGCACCGACATCCCCTTCCCTCTCTTCGACGTCTGGAACAACGCGACTGCGATATCATCTTCCTACGCCGCGGCAGATAAAGACCTCGAAGCAGCCATCACTCTGATCGGCTCCGAACGCATCCCGGTCAAAGATATGATTACCCACAGATTACCGCTAGCGCAGACGTCAAAAGGATTCACCATGGTAGCCTCGGCCCAAGATTCCCTAAAGGTCATCATCGAACCGCACGCTTAAGGAAAACGCCCGGAAAATATCATGGCCCTGACCCTAAAAACAGAAAAACTCGCCGCCGATGGTACGGCCATCGCGCACACCAAAGACCGGACCGTCTACATCCCAGGGGCTCTGGAGGGAGAGACTGTATTGGTCGACTGGACGGACAGGAAAAAAACGCACGGACACGCACGGCTGTTCAAAGTCATCGAACCCTCGCCATTACGCATCGAGGCACCATGTTCTTATTTCAAAAAAGGTTGCGGCGGCTGCCAATGGCAGATGGCCTCCTACGAAAACCAACTCAAATTCAAAGCAGACGCGATCAAAGAGACTTTCTCGCGCATAGCGCACATCAAGCCAGACGATCTGCCATTAGACCCATGCATCGGCATGAGTGATCCCTGGGATTACCGCAACAAAGCTCAATATCCGCTGAAACGCTCACCTTATGGCAGACTGCTCACCGGTTACTATCAGCCCGGCACGCATCACATCATCGACTTGAACGACTGCCCGGTCGAATCCCCGATGATCAAAAAGGCTTTAGCCGCGATCAAGAACCTCTTGGAAACGAGGCGCACGCCCATTTATGACGAGAAGGAGCAAAAGAACGGCTTGCGCTATCTTTGCCTGCGCGCCTCCGAACGTACCGGTGAGATACTCATCATCCTGGTCTCAACGCACGCCATCGAACCCACACTCCTGGAATCCCTGCGCAATCTCGAGATCCCCGGACTCAAGGGTATCGTCGAGAACGTCAACGACGCCAAAACCAACGTCATCTACGCTAAAGAGTCGCGTGTGCTCTGGGGAGTGCCCTATTACCACGAGAAGATATCAGATAAGACCTTGCGCGTATCCGCCCTCTCTTTCTTCCAGATCAACACCGCGCAGACAGAAGCTGTCGTCAAAGACCTATTGGGAAACATGCCCGCGACCTGCGAGAACCTATTGGAAGGCTATAGCGGCATCGGTACGTTCAGCGTCTTCTTAAGCGCACGCGCCAAAAGCGTCGTGTCCATCGAAGATTCCTTTCATTCGACCAGCGACGCCGAAGCCAACAATGCCGCCAACGGCGCCGGCAACGTACGCATCATCAAAAAACGCGTCGAAGACGTCATCGATGATTCCCTTGGCGCCATCGACTTCTGCTTCTTCGATCCGCCGCGCCAAGGATTGCACACCAAGGTCATCACCGCTCTCATCGCCAAGGGACCCTCGGCCTTCGCCTATCTCTCCTGCGATCCCGCCACTCTGGCGCGTGATACCAAGCTGCTCCTGGCAGGCGGCTACCAACTCAAGCGCCTTGCGCCCTTCGACATGTTCCCGCACACCCACCACGTCGAATGTCTGGCGTATTTCAGCCGCTGACCCAACATCCTGTCATTCCATGAAATGCAGCTACGAATATCCACCGTCTGTCATTCTGAGGCTGCAGCAGCAGCCGAAGAATCCTTCAGGAATGCCGATAGATCCTTCGCTTCGCTCAGGATGACAAGAAAATCTCAGGATGACAAGAAAATCTCAGGATGACAATAGCTCGTCATTGCCGCGCATGCGGCAATCCAGACCCTGCATGCAATGGGAAAGCAAAGTACTGGATTCTGGATACCTGCTACGAAGACTTCGCAGGTTCCGGAATGACGCTCTAGGAACACCTTGCCACGCGTCCCTTTGCCCGTTAAACTCTTGATGTATCCATGAAGTGTCCGAATTGCACCCACGAAAACCCTGACACAGGATTGGAATGTCTCAGGTGCGGCATCATCTACAGCAAATGGCAAGCCCGCCAAGAACGCGCCCTTGACCCCGCGTCAACGACAGAAAACCGGATCGCGCGCACGGTAGAGATCGGCCATTCGTTCACATTCAAATTCAACCCCAAGCTCATCCCCATCGTCGTGATCATCGCTCTGACGCTCGCCTCGGGCTACATAGCGAACCGTTTTTTTTCAGCCTATCTTGACAACGCGTCTTCGGCGCTCAAAGCAGGCCGTAAGGCCAAGGCGGCCATCACGGATGCCCAGCACAGGCCCGAAACGGCGCCGGCGGATGCGCACAACAGTCCAGACGATGACCCCGCCAGATTCACCGATGCGCAGTCGGCCATCACCGCCGCAGAACGTCTGGCACTTGAACAAGCGCAACGGCAGATACGGCAAGATAACGACGACTGATCAATACTTCGCGCTACGGCCGGGTTCTTTATGGTGGGCTTGCCAATAACGATAGATAGCATCGACATAAGTCTTGAATACCGGGCAACGCACGTCGCTGCCGACGAGCGCCGCGTCCGTATTGGCGGTATCGAAACGCGCGTCATGATTGAAATAAGTCAACACCTGTGCTGGCACGCCAAGCAGCTTGCCGATAGGACCACCCAGGATAAAACCGACCAAGGCAGGCTGCAGGCACAAGCCACCCGGCTCCCTGCCGGTTATCCGCAAACAAAGCTCTTTATAAATCTCTTTGGCCTGCGTGGGAGCGGGATCGGCAACCTGGAAAGTCTTGCCCACAGACCCGGGCTTGGCCGCGATGACAAGCGTGGCATCGATAAGAAAATCAACAGGAGTCAAGTTGACGAATGCAAGCGAAGGACCCAGCATCGGCAGACCGACCGGCAGCCACTTGAAATGATCGATGAAGCGCATGCCGAAATAAGGCCCATCGAACTTGCCCGTCTCGCCGGTTTGCGAATCACCGACCACGATCGAAGGCCTGATGATGATGACAGGTAACCCCTTGTCGATAGCACGGCGCACCTCCACTTCCGCGGCGTATTTCGTCGCCTCGTAGTGGTTCTTGAAACCCTGCCGGGCTTCAAGTTCGTCTTCTTTAATGACGCCTTGACGGTCACCGGCGACATAACATGTCGAAAAATAGACCAGTTTGCGTAACCCTGGACAGGCACGGCAAAAATCCA
>JBBTGF010000063.1:0-1865 GCA_038041525.1 Elusimicrobiota bacterium
TACGAGGACGCTCCATCGGGAGCTTTCAGGCTCATTCTTGGATTAGAAAATGCTGATGCGCACATTTTTTCCTCGATGCCCGCGCGCCGCCAGCAAAAGGAGATCTATGCGTTATTTATCGATCTTGTCGATCATCGCAGCCTTTGGCGCTGAAGCGCTGGCTCAAAGCGCGCCGGCGACAGGCGGCGCATTGCAAAGCTCGAACCTGCTCAACCCCAATATCAGCGTCATCGGCTGGATGCAAGGACAAGCCGGACGTTCCGCCAACGCCCCGGCGCCAGACCCATTCACCTTTAAAGAAGCCGAACTGGCCCTGCAAGCGCCGGTCGATCCCTACAGCCGGGCTGATGTCTTCATCGCTTTCGACCCCGATGCAGGCGCTGACGTCGAAGAGGCCTATCTGACTTGGTTCAGACTCCCCCTCGGCTTGGGTCTTAAAGCAGGTAGATTCAAAGCGGGCTTCGGCAGATTCAACCGTACCCATACCCCCGAGACGTCATTTGCCGACCGGCCACTCGCGCACGAACGCTATTTTGGCGCCGAAGGCCTGGCATCGGCGGGCGCGGCGCTCTCCTGGCATATACCGAATCCCTGGCTCTTCATCGACTTAAGCGGCGAGGTTATGAGTATACCTGAAGCCGCGGAGGTCCCAGCTTTCGATAAAGCGCGCACTAGCGACCCTCTCTATGTCAGCCGACTGGGTTCCTACGCGGACATAAGCGAAGCGACCAATCTGTCTTGGGGTTTTAACTATGCCCATGGAACCAACGGTCAAAACTTCGACGCCATCAACAACGCATCATCGACTCTCAATAGCCAGCTCTACGGGCTCGACCTGACTTTGCGCTGGAAAGATCCCAAGAGAGCCATCTATGGCTCTCTGCTCTGGCAGAACGAACTCTTCTGGAGCGCCAAAGAAACCTCACCTGCGCAGACATCCAAGGGAATCGGTTTTCTAAGCCACCTGGAATATCAGTTCGCGCGGCGCTGGAGAGCGGGTATACGTTCGGACTTAGTCAAATATCCGGCGGGCTCCGTGATCGAGCGTGAACGCGGAGGCTTGGCCTACTTGAGCTTCACGCCGTCTGAATTCAGCTTAGTGAGCCTGCAAGGCAAACAGGTCACGAGCGTCCTGGGGACCGAGAACCTCGGGTTCCTTAAAGTGACGTTCAATATCGGCCCCCATGGAGCCCATCCCTTCTAGGAGGAATCCTATGTCGATGAAAGGAATGACCGTCATCGTCTCTCTGGTCCTATCACCCAGCCTGATTTTGGCTAAAGTCAATGTCGTCACCACGACCGAAGACTTGGCATCCCTGGCGCAAGCGGTGAGTGGAGACCTCGCGGATGTCACAGCCATCGCCAAGGGCTACCAAGACCCGCATTTCGTCGACGCCAAACCAAGCTACCTGCTCAAACTCAAAAAAGCCGACCTCTTCATCCAAGTCGGCCTCGAACTTGAAGTCGCTTGGGCGCCGGTACTCTTGACCAATGCCAGGAACTCGAAAATCCTGCCAGGCAGCCCCGGATTCCTCGACGCGTCCCAAGACTGCGACATCCTGCAAAAGCCGATAACGGCGATCGACCGCTCTCTTGGCGACGCGCATCCCCTGGGCAACCCGCATTTCTGGCTCGATCCCGACAATGGACGCGTGATCGCCAGGAGTATCGCGCATAGATTAGAAAAGCTCGACCCGGGGCACGCCCAAGATTACCGTAAGAATCTGGCTGACTTCGAGTCCAAACTCGACGGAAAGGAAAAAGAATGGGACAAGGCCGCCGCTGCGCTCAACGGCGCGCGCGTGGTCACCTATCACGATTCCTGGCCTAATTTCGCTAAACGCTTCGGCATCGAAGTGGTGAAC
>JBBTGF010000064.1:0-4031 GCA_038041525.1 Elusimicrobiota bacterium
CGATGAAATCGTAACCTCCCCAGATGAGTACGCAGGTGATGACGACCCCGCTGGCAAATTCATTGATCGACGGGGCCAGCGCCGTGTATTTTTGGAATTTCAGCATCGAGCGGTAGTACTCGCTGTCTTGCCGACCGAATCTCTTGCCCCAAGCATCTTCGAAGAGGAATATCTTGATGATGGAGAGTCCGGCTAAGGCTTCGGAAAGCGTGCCATAGAGGACGGCCACGGATTCTTGCGCTTTCTTGGTGATCTTCTTGAGCTTGGCAGTGGAGAACGCGAAGAGCGCGCCAAAAAGCGGGATAGTGACTAGCACCGCGACGGCAAAGCGGGCGTTTAAGAATACGATCAAGCCCAGCAGGAAGATGACGGTCAAGCCGTCTCTGATGACGAATAGGGGCGTGTTGGCCACCATGTTGCCCACGGCTGCCGTGTCATTAGTCGCGCGTGCTATCAAGTCGGCGCTTTTGGCTTTCAGGTGATAACTGTGGTCGAGGCGGACGTATTTATCCGCGAGGCTTTTGCGCAGGTCGCTAGCGACCGCTTGGCCGATCTTGGGCATCAGATAGTTCAAGATATACGAAAAAAAACTTTTGATGAAGAAGAGCGCGGGCAAGACGACGGCAAGTAGTTTGAGCATCTCGATATTCTTCTGTACTAGGATCTGGTCGATGAGCGGTTGGATATATTTGACCGAGACAGCGGATATTCCGGCTACGATGGTCATGCTAGCCGACGCGGCGATCAGATCGCGCCAATAGGCTTGCAGATGAGCGCTTAAGCGCAGCCAGCTAGGATGGTTTTTTCTCATAAGCTATGGCTTGCAATATCTCGCGCGCTGCGACATCTTCCGGTTGTTGTGCTCCGGCTTGCAGCGTTGCGGCGATCTTAAGCAGGGCGCGGCGTTGCGCCGTGAGCCTCGCGGGGTCTGCCAAGAGCCTGTTGGCTGCCGCCGCGATCCATGCTGCGGCCTCGGTATCGGCGCGCGCGTTGGCGCCCCAGGCTGATTCGTCGACGATGCGTTCGCCGGCTAAGATGTTGGGCATGCCGAAGAAACGGGTCTTGACCGCGAAGCGTAGCAATGGGAAGAGCCACGCGGGAGCGATGCTGTAGAAGATGACCATGGGCACGCCCAGGATCATGTTCTCCAATGTGGACATGCCACTGGCAGTCAGGCACAGTGATAGCCGGGTGCGCTGTGCATAGGCGGGTCCTTCGCAAGTGGTTATACCCATCATCATGAGCCGCTGCTCCTCTGGATAGAGATGGCGCATCTGCGCGCGTGTGAAGAGTATGGCCCGCGCTTGCGGGTTGACCGCGCGGATTAGCGCCCAAGAACGCAGCAGCACATCGCTATGGCGCACGATCTCCGAGGGGCGACTGCCCGGCATGAGCCCGATGAGCCTGGTCGCATCATTGGCGACGTCAGTGACATAGGCGCCAAGAGTCTTAGCCAGCGGATGGCCTACGAATCGGGCCGCTACCCCGTAGTCCGCGTAGAAGTCTGTCTCGAAAGGGAACAGGCACAGGACCTTATCCGTCCATTTAGCCAGTTTCTTGGCACGGTAAGACCGGCTTGCCCAGACCTGTGGTGATACGTAATAAAAGACCGGGATATCGGCAAGTTTGGCAGCTTTAGCGAAATGGATGTTGAGCCCGTAATAGTCGACAGGGATGAACCCATCGAAGCGCTCACTTTTGCAGAGCTGCTTGAAGTCAGCGAGAAGCTTGAAGATGTACGGGAGCTTGGTGATGGGCTCAAGCCACCCCATGATGCCATGTCCGGCTAGATCTGCGATGAAGTGATCGCTGACCGCTTTGAGGCGTTGGCCGCCGAGCGCCCAGACCTCGGTTTTTGGGTCTGCCTTTTTAAGCGCCGTGGCAAGCAGTGAGGCTAAGAGGTCTCCGGAGGCTTCGCCGGCGCTTATGAGTAGCTTCACGGCCGTTGCGTTACGTTCTAGGACCCGGCCAGGACGGTCTGTGGTGCGCTTGGTTGGTGCAGGTTCTTACGTTCCAAAGTGTTGATGAGCTGTAACGCGAGTTCGAGCGCGTCCCAGGCTTCCCTAGGGTGCACGTCGCGGGAATTCTTGCTCAATACGGAGCGGGTGAAGTACTCGAGTTCCTGCAATAAAGGGTTGGTCTTGGGAAGTTTGGGTTTGATCGTCCTGATATCCTTGACGTCTGTCAGCGGGAAGGTCCTAGGACGGTGATAATGGAGCTTGTGGTTCAAGAGATCGAGGTTCAGTGACGAGTCTTCCTGGTAGATGCGCATCTTACGCATACGGTCCATCGAAAGGCGGCTGGCGGTCAAGTCGACTAAGATCGGATGCGAAACGTTCTTTTCCCTAAAGCGCAACCGCACTTTGACCATATCTTCGTGCGGTGAGATGATCGAGATACCTTGCGCTTGGAATTCCTCTAAGGTCACGTCTAAGTCGGAGAGTAGCCATAGGATCAAGTCGAGGTCATGGATCATCAGATCGAGGATGACCCCGATGCCGTGCACCCTTGGTTCATAGGGACCGAATCTGACGGTCTCGATGAAGATCGGGCGGTTGATGAGCTCTTTGGCTTTGATGATGGTCGGATTGAAGCGTTCGATGTGGCCGATGTGTAGCGGCGTCTTGGTAGCCTGGCTCGCCCAAAGGATCTTCTGGGCTTCGGTCAGGTTGACTGCGATGGGTTTTTCGACTAAAGTGGCGACTTTGTTCTCCAAGAAGAATTCGGCTATCTCGCAGTGGGTCTCCGTTGGCGTGCAGATGCTGACCGCGTCGACGGACCCCAGGAGGCTTTTGTAGTCGGAGGTGGCGATGGCCGTCGGATTACGTTTTTTAGCGTATTTCAGGCGTTTGGCGTCGACGTCAGAGACGGCGGTGACCTGGATTTTCGGACCGATCTTAAGGAGGTTCTCAAGATGCAGAGTCCCCATCCGGCCTAGGCCGATGACGCCGTAGCGTACGGGTGGCTTTGGGATGTGCGGGATATTGTTATTTTCCAAGTATTTCAAGCCCTGGAGAGACGACTTATTATATCACCTTGCCGTCTAGGCCTATAAGGGAGATACCCAGGCGCTTGGCGCATGCTTTCGTGGAGGCTGAATCGAGCAAAAGGGTCCAGCCGGATTGCGCTGCCAAAGCTCGGGCCCCCGCTTCGGCCGCGATCTCTATGGACGTGGGGCCTAGGACTGGTAAGTCATATCTAGGGTCTTGGTCCGGTCTTGCGACTTTGACGACACAAAAACCCAGATGAGCCCGCCCTCTGTCTTTGAGGAGTCCGCCAGCCCTGCGTATGCATGCGTCGGTACCCTCCATCGCTTCGAGGGCGACGATTGCGCCTTGAGCGACGCAGGCAGTCAGGCCTACGTCCATGCCAGCCAGCGCTTTGGCGACTCTGTGGCCTGTCTGGATATCATTGAGTGTGGCGGCATCCGGATGCGGCCCCGCGCAGAGTCCGGGAGCCAATAACTCCGCCTCTAGATAGCTTGAGGAGGGCAGGACTCTCATCCCCTCGGATTCGATCTCACCGATAAGGGCCTGCAAAAGGCCGTTGGCATTGCGTTCTTTGACGCCCAAAAGCAGCTTAAGGGTCCTAGGGTCGGTCATCATGCGTAGCTTTTCTTTCGTATCCAGCGCATGGGCATGGTCGATGCGTCCGGCTAAGATGACGCCTTCGACCTGGTTGTCCTTATAGAACCCTAGCATTTTGGATAATTGACCCAGACCGATCCATGAGTGACGGTCACTGGCGTGCTCGATGCTCGGATCGGTGATGTCTTTGAATCCCACGCTAAAGACTCTGTGGCCTTGTTGGCGCGCGGCTTTCGCCGATAACAACGGGAACAGGCCTTCTCCAGCAATCAGGCCGATGTTCATGCGGGTAAGGCTTTTAGGCGGTCTGCGCGGCTAGGTTATCTTGAAGTTGGCGGGCGCGTGTGATGCCGCGCTTTGACGGGGCGTTGATGAATTCGATCATGGCCGCCGCTAATGGCAGATGTGTCTGCCCCGAGAGTTCCTTGGCGACTTCTTGCAGGG
>JBBTGF010000065.1:0-5520 GCA_038041525.1 Elusimicrobiota bacterium
GGCCTTCTGGGCCTGCAACCGTTCCCGCTTCTTGGAATGTTCGAGTTCGCGACGCAGTAACACTTCGTCCTCACCGACCGTGAACTCATGCCCTTCGACAAGAGAGCGTTTGGGCTTACGCCCGAAACGTATGGTCAAGGTCAGCCGATGCGTGCCTGAAGTCGCGTCGATACCAGAGAGCGGGAAACGAAACGCATAATCGAACAGCAATGTCGCGGCTTTCAGTGAGAATCCCATAGTAAGGTGCTTGAGGTCACGGTTGCCCAAGATGAGTCCACTGCGCGCCGCGACACGGCCCTGCGCCAACCACTGCTCCGCGCCGATATTAAGGCTCCTAAAAGGCGCTTGGGTGACCAGATCGGCCGCCACATTGAACGACGCTCCATGATAGGCCAGGCCCAACCTCTGCTTGCGTACCAGCAAATCACGCTCCTTGATGCCGATGTCAGGGGAATTGACATCCGTTATGGCATAACCCATAGAGAACCTGCGCCCGGTCCTGACCAAGAATCCAAGATCGAAACTCAAAGCATTCGATTTAGTGCCATACTCTGAAAAGAACGGGTTCGTGCGAGCGGTCGGATCGGCGTCGAGCTTGATGCGTGTGGAGAGATATTTAGCGCTGGCTCCGGCATATAGGCCGCTGAACCAACTCTCCATGACTTTATGCCCATACCCCATGCTATAAGTATCCTCCGAATAGAACTGGCTCAGACTAAATGTGGTCCAAGCGAATCCGAGAGTACCGTTGTGCTGACGATGCCGCCATAGCGGCTGCAGATAGTTAAGATGCCCTGTCCCCAGATTCGAGCCATCCGTCAAACCCAGATACAAACGGCTATAGCCACTCGCTAATTCTTGATGGCGTATCCAACCAAGACCGGCGGGATTGATAGCGACGGCATTACTGTCATCGGCGAGAGCCGTGAAGGCTCCCGCCATGCCCGCGGCGCGGGCGCCGGGCGCAGACTCTTCAAAGGCCGCCGGCAATGGCCGCACATGCAGACACACGAGCATCACCAGGCATATCACGCGCGTGAGCCAGAACCATGCCTTTCTCATTTGACCAACACCACCGTACCGTTGAACGTCTTACCCTCGACCTGCAGCTGATAGATATAGACACCCATAGGAGCAAGCTGCCCCAAGTCGTTAGTACCATCCCAATAGTACGAGACCCCGTCTGAAGCCGCAGTCATACCGCTGACGAAGAAACCCTCGAGGTTGTAGATCGCCGCCTGCGAGATGACGCTATCTTTCGGATTATCGACCCGTACCGTGAAGTGGTTATGCGGCGCCGTACCCGTCGGCGTGAAGATCTTCCTGGGTTCGACACTCAAGATGGAGAAATCTGTCGCAACCAACGTCTGGCGTGTGGCAAAGAGCCCGGAACGCATAGTGGTAAGCGTCAGACTCTGCTCATTCTCGTCTACTTCGCCGCCTAGTCTAAGCCATTCGGCTCCATTGTGATAGAAAGCGGAGGTATCTTTGATACGGGCCGGTGACACCGCGCCGACAGGCGTGGAAAAAAGGCCGCCCTCGACGGGGATCTTGAAGATATACTTAGCGGGCGCCGCAAACTGATAACCCGCTAGGACCCCGCCCAAGGAATTCTCGACGCTGGCGTCATAACTCGTCAAGACTTTCCCGGTCTCCTGGTCGTTCCTGCGCTTGATGACTAGATGCAAGTCGTCGCCAGCGCCCGAACCCGCTTTGGTCAACGCCACGGCCGGCAAGATGACCCGCAACCCGCCGTCTTGCGAATCGACGATCGTCTCCAAGTCTTTTTGACTCGCTAACGCGGCGGACGGCTCGCTGTAATTGATCGTCCTATCCATAGCGATGACACGGTAATAGAACAACGAATACGGTATCGAACCCTGATCCGTCCATTGCGTCACAGGAGTCGTGACCGTGGCCCGAAACACCCATCCTGCCACCGGCAAGCTCGAGCGTTCGACGATGTAGCCGATCAAATCCGAGAGCGGCGTATTGTCCGCGTTGGTAGTGACCGCGCTCCACTGCAAGATGAAATGCTCCCCCCAAGCGCCATAGACGCCCGCCGGCTGCTTAGGCGGCATCGATTCTTTCGTCGACGTCGATATAAACGACACATAATCACCAGGGACTCCGGCGTGATTGATAGACCTGATCCTTAAGTGATACAGCGACAACGGTAGCAACCCATCGAACTCGGCGTACGGGATGACGGTCACGCTGGAGGTCACCGGCCGCGCGAAATCAAGGTTCGTCGAGATCTCGACTGCGAATGCCGTTGCAGCGGGATTACCATTGACGTCCCACGCGACATACAAAGACATCGTCGAGATATAGATATAAGTACGCGCCAGCGCGGCCGGTGGATTCGTCAAGGTCACCGCAGTCCCCAGATCTACGAACTGTCCAGCCATGCCGTTGGAATTGACCGGCCTCACCCGTCCATAATATGTGGTGTTGACCGACAGTCCCGTGAAATCAACGAGCCCGCCGGTCGTCAGCAAAGAACTCGCCAACGGCTTGAAATCCGGCTGCGTACTCACCTGGCACTGATACAACGTCACTGGCGGATTGCCGTCGATATCCCAATTGGCGCGCAACGCCGTCGGCGCGTGATTACTGTAAGGCAGCGCGGAGATACCGGCAGTCAAAGTCGACGTCGCTCCTAAAACCAGAAAATCACTGCTGATATTGAGCGCGTTGACCGCTTTGACGCGTGCGTAATACGTCGTATTAGCCACCAGGCCGGTAAAAGCGGCCAACGGGAGTATCGTGCGCGATGACGCGGCGACCTCGGCAAAACCCTCGATCAACGAGATCTCGGTGACGTACACGGTACCGAAGGGATTGCCTCCGTTAGCCCAGGCCACGTTCATACTCGTGGTATTGACGTTATAGAAGAGTACGGCCGGCGGCGGTACAGGGACCGCTGCGGCGGTCACTGTCGAACCGAAATCGCCGTAAGCCGTATGCGTACCGGCCGTATTGATCGCCTTGACCCTGACGTGATAGACCTGATTGGGTTGCAACCCGGCGAGGTCCGCGTAGCTATTGAACGTCTGGCTCGTCCTGGCCACGGCAACGAACGAATCGTCGGTCGCCGCTTGCGCGACATAGGATGTGCCCACAGTGTTACCTTGGTCGTTCCAGATGACCCGCAATGAACTCGATGATATCTGCGTATAACTATCGAACGTGGGTGGCGCGGCTAACGTGATACTCGAACCTAACAAGATATACGCGCTATCGATGCCATCGCTGCTACGCGCTTTGACGCGTACGAAATATGTGGTATTAGGCGTCAGACTGCTCAAACTCGCCGTCACTGCGGAAGTAACGGAAGACCCGCTAAGACTTGAAAAACTCTCGGAATCAGAGATCTCGACCATGAAGCGGGTGCCTTGCGGATTGCCACCCCCATCCCATGCGACGCTCAAGCGATCGTATGTGACATCGACGATACTTTGCGCCAACGCATGCGGCTCACCCGCGGCAGTCGACGTCGCGGCGGCGACCGAGAAGACCGACCACACCCCCCTGCGGCTCTTGGCCTGCACGCGGGCATGATGCTGTGTGTTGAGCCCAAGGCCGGCAAAATCCGCATAGGCGGCGACCGTGGTGATGGTCGAACGTATCGCGTTGAAATCAGCCGACGTGCTCACCTGTGCCCTAAAGAGCGTGTCCGGCGGGTCGTCATTGACCAGCCAATGCACGCGCAGCGTTGTCGATGAGATAGCGGAGAATCGCTCATGGGTCGGCGCCTGTGCATGCGTCACCGATGAGCCTAATGTCAGATACTCACTGTCAGCGCCCGCGTGATCCCTGGCCTTGACCCGCGCGAAATATGACGTATTTGGTTTTAAGTCAAGGAAGTAGACCTGATTGACGCGAGTCGAAGAAGTCACTGCGACGGGGACATAGCTGTTCATGGTCGATATCTCCGCCACATAAAGAGTGCCGTCAGGATTACTATTGGCAAGCCAGCGCCAACTCGAACTGGTGATCGACATGCCAAGAAGGTTGATACCGAAGGTAGCCGGCTGGTTCGCGAAAGTCACGGCAGGCCCGAGGTCCATCGACTGCGTCGCGACGCCGGCGCCATTGACTGCATGTACCCGCGCGGCATAAGTCGTATTGGCGATCAAGTCGGTGAACACAGCCGCGGCATTATATGTGACGCTTGAAAGCGTCGCAGCGCCCGGGAAACCCGCAGAACTTATCTCAGCGATAAAACGCGTGTCACTGCCGTTACCCATGGCCTGCCAATTGACCCTCAAAGAATCCGGCCCCAGCACTTCGATCGCAGCTGCGCCCGGCTGCGCGGCCCAAGTCACGGTCGAACCCAACTGCGTGTACGCACTCTCGGCATTTACGATGTTCCTGGTCTTGATCCTGACGTAATACGTGGCATTGGCCGCCAGCGAACTAAAAATGGCATATGGATGATAGGTGACGCTCGTTTGGTCGACCGAAACGAATGCGGAAGCCGTATCGATCTCGACGACATAACGCGTATAACTAGGATTATCCAAAGCGTCCCAATTAGCCTGGAAAGCGTAGGTGCTTACGGACGTGAACGGCAAGACCGCCGGCGGTTGCGCGATAGTGACCGTGGAACCCAACGACAGGTATTGCGATGGCGTAGCGCCGTGATTGACCGCCCTGACACGCACAAAATGACTCGTGTTGGGCGCTAGAGGCGAGAACACGACATCGGTCGACAAGGTGATGGAGGAAGCTACGATGAAAGCAAACGAATCATCAAGCGCAGCCTCGGCCTCGTAAAGAGTTCCTCCAGGGTTACTATTACTCTGCCAATCCACCGTGACGCTCGACACATTGACCGCGGTGAAACTCGCGTCAACCACGACTGGCGGATTGACCAGCGTGATCGTCGAAGCCAGGCCCACATACCCCGTCTCCTGGCCCAACAAGTTCCTGGCCTTGACCCGGGCGTAATATGTGGCGTTAAGCGCGAGATTGCCGAAATAGGCGCTGGCATTAAGCGTGATGCTGGTATTATTGACACTGGCGAACGCCGGGTCGTCATCGATCTCGGCGATGAAAACGGTATGGCCCGGATTGCTCTCCCGGGTCCAATTGGCGACGAGCGAAGTGGTGCTGACGGCGGTATAGGGGAGGGCTTGAGGGATGGCGGCCAAAGTGACGGTGGAGCCCGGTTGCAGATACGCGCTGTCAGTGTTACTGGCATTGATGGCTTTGATCTGCAGGAAATACGTCGTATTGGGCTGCAGGGTCAAGAACGTGGCCTGCGTCAGCACCGTGCGCGAGGATTCCGTCAACACCGTGAAATCCGGCATAGTCGACACCTGCGCCTCATAGCGCGTGCCGTCAGGATTGTTATTGGCAAGCCAATCGACGCTCATGCTGGAGACGTCGACAGCGGCAAACGTCAGTGGCGCGGCCACCGGGGTGTTGGTGAGCGTCACCGTGGACGCCAGACTCGTATACCCCGTCTCCTGGCCCAACAAGTTCCTGGCCTTGACCCGGGCGTAATATGTG
>JBBTGF010000065.1:5620-7555 GCA_038041525.1 Elusimicrobiota bacterium
CCCGGGTCCAATTGGCGACGAGCGAAGTGGTGCTGACGGCGGTATAGGGGAGGGCCAAAGGCGGATCGGGCAACGTCATCGTCCAACCCATCTCTAAGAATGGTGTGTAGATATTGCCGGCATTCTTAGCACGAACTCTAGCGTAATATGTCACGTTCGGGCTCAAAGTGATGAATGACAGCTGGCTGTTGGCACTCTGCCACTCCTCATGCACGGGGATGAAATCAGCCGAAGTCGACGCCTGAACCTGATAGATAGTACCACCGGGATTCCCATTCTCCTGCCAATCGACCGTGATACTAGAAACATTGATCGCGGTAAAGGTGCTGGCGGCGGCAATGGGCATAGCCGCTAAAGTACGCGACGATCCGAAGGTGAGATAGGCCGAATCGATATGAGCGTGGCTTCTGGTTTTCACCTGGGCATAATAAAGCGTGTTGGGCGCTACAGTATCGAAATACGCCGATACCTCTTTAGTCACACTGCTGAAATCGACAGAGGAAAAATCAGATGCCTCATCGATCTCGCAGATGAAAGTCGTTCCTGGCGGATTCATGGAAGCCGTCCAACGCACGGTCATACTAGTGACCGCGACCATGCTGAATGTCGATACCGCCGTAGCCGGAGTCACAGCCAAAGTCGCCGTCGAACCGTAACCGACGTATGCAGTATCAAGCCCGCTGAAATTCCTCGCTTTGACGCGGAAATAATGCGTAGTGTTAGGCGTCAGAGAAAAAAACGTCGCATTGTTGAGTAAAGTCTGCGACGATTGCGCCAGCAAAGAAAAATCCGGATAGCTAGAGATCTCCGCGACATAATCGGTATCGGGCGGGTTGATGCCATACGTCCATCTAAAAGCGATGCTTGACGTCGCCACGGTAGTGAACGTCGACACGGCGAACCCCGGTAAAGAAGCCACCGTAGCGGTCGCCCCCAAAAGTCTCCATGGCGTCTCAAGTCCCGCTGAATTACGCGCTTTCGCATATGCCGTATACGTGGTGTTCGGCGTCAAGGAAACGAAACCCGTCGATACCGTAACCGCCCAGTCATTGACGCTGAAGGCTCCAATCTGGGTCGCGCCCCAGACATAGTATTCGATCGCCCCGCCGTTGCCGTTGGCATCCCAAGTGATGGTCATACTAGTATCAGTGACGCCCGAGAATGCGCCCCCGGCAGGGATTTGCGGCAGATACGCGGCGGTGACGGTCGAAGCGATGACTGATTCCGCGGTCGGCCAAGCATTGATATTCCTGACGATAGACTTAAAACCATAGAGTGTATCCGCGGTCAATGAGCTGACGACCCTAGAAACCCCCGGGTCATAACTCTCGACGATGTCTTCGGCGTCGACCGCTTTACCGCCTATCGCGTAGAATCTACCGGCAACCACTGCGGCCGCCAGACTCTCGCGCGCCGTGATCATGTCAGGACCCGCCTGCCAGAGGTTGGCGACGGGATCGAAGATCTCGACCGTCCCGATCGTGGAACCATCATTACCGCCGATGACATAGATCTTACCCGCGAGCGCCACCGCCGCCGACAATCTGCGCGCAGTGGGCATGTCCGCCTTGCTAGTCCATGAATCCGTATCCGGATCATATTCCTCGACCTCGTCACGCGGTACGCCCGTGAAACCACCGATGGCATAGATCTTGCGATTGAGCGCGACTGCTGTAAGGTTGGTGCGCGCCGTAGGCATCTGCGTCATGGTGGCCCACGTATCAGTGATCGGGTCATATCGTTGGTTCTCTCGCTGACTGCCCCCTGAACCTCCGATGACATAGATCTTGTTATCGACCACTGCGGCCGCGGCAAGATTACGCGCCGTAGGCATGGAAGCAACCTTGACCCAGGCATCTTGCAGCGGATCATACCGCTCATTGGCCCCCAAACGCGTGACCCCATTGGCGGCCAAACCGCCGATGACGAAGAAAT
>JBBTGF010000066.1:0-5863 GCA_038041525.1 Elusimicrobiota bacterium
GTCCTTCCTGTGTCAGCAAAGACCCTGTCAAGCTCAAGACTCGTTTGCAGGGGTATCTGGCCTATCTCGGGTCGGTCAATGAGCGGCAGGCGGCTAGGTTCGAGGCAGCTTTGTCGCTTATCGATTGGGCCAGATAGGCAGACTTTAGTTTTCCAATCTTGTTACTGCAAGCGTACGCAACAGAGGGTAGACTCTCAATGTGAGGTACTGGATCTACCTTCAAGGAAGGGTGCTTGGCCCCTTGGATGCGGCAACTATCAAAGACCATCCCGATTTCAACCCTAATGCTTTGGTCTGCCCGGAAGACCAGGCGGGAACAGACCCCGGCGATTGGCGTCCTGCCGCAGAGATATCCGAGCTAGGTGGCGATGTCGGAAGGACCGCAGATGTGCCCGAGGCGGTCGGGACGGCGCCGTCTCATGAAGACCGTGAGACCGTGGTGATGTCAAAAAAACAGGTTCCGGTCGGCGAACTTTTCGAACTTTATCAACAGCAGTACGACCATCAGGTTAAGACCATCTTGGATAAACTCGAACAGCTTGAACGCTCTGTGGCCGAGGTCAGGATGATCGCTGAAAAAAGCGCGACAAGCAAGGCGTCTAAAGAGCAGTTAGAGGATCTGGCAGGCAAACTCATCATGGTCGAGAAAGTCTTGCCACAGATGGAATCACAGATCAAGAATCAGACGGAGTCGCTCGAAGAGCGTCTGGTGCAGTTAGACAAGGTTAGGGCGGAAAACTTTGTCGAGGCCAAGAGCGCCATCGGACGCGAGCATGCCGCTATCGAGGCTTTAAAAGACGTGTTTCTCAAGCAACTAAGAGGCGCCCCTGCCGTCGAAGCCCCCAAAGTCAAGGATGCCGGCGTACAGGCTGGCGTAGCCGTGCCGGTAGTTGCGAAGGTCTCGGAGCCTGTCAGTATGGCGCAACCTGTAAAAACAACCATCGCTCCTGCCATAAAACCATTGACTGCTTTCAAACCCGCTACGGTTGTAGCGGCTAAGGCTCTGCGCAAGAAGACCCCCGTTTTGCTCTATCTTTTTTATGGAGTGACCGGGATCGTGGCTATCGTGGGTGGATTATGGCTGTATAGCTGGTACAACGCGAGTCCGCTTGATAAGCCGCCGGCTCCCGGCGACCCAGCGGTGACACAATGGGATGCTATTGACAATTGCATGGTCGAGGAGGATTAGACCGAACCGTGACCGCAGTACATAGCCGAGCCGCTTAAGCCTGTCGCCGAACCTGTCAAAGCCGTGGTGGTCAAGCCGCAGACCGAAGAGATGGCCCGTCAAAAGGCAGAGGCCGTGGTCAAGGCAAAGATCAAGCGCTCCAAAGCTTCCGCTAAGACAAAAGCTAAACCGCAGCCCGCACAGCCAGAAGCAGCGGTCAAACCGGATGAGCCTAAGCCAGAGGCTCCGGACCCTAAGGATTTGGAGATTTTCGACGGAGTGTCGTTGGATGATTTGCCCGGGATGGGCGCTGTGGATAAGAAGTAAAATCGCTGCATGACTGGGTCTGGTTTTCGTGTCATCAAATCCATTGATTTTTGTTATGGTCACAGGCTGTATCGTTATGGCGGCAAGTGTAAGAACGTCCACGGACATAATGGCCGCTTGGAGATCGTCATCGCCGCCAGTAAGCTCGATGATTTGGGCATGGTGGTTGATTTCTCGGGCATCAAATCCAAGATCAAGTCTTGGGTCGACGATGAGCTCGACCACCGCATGCTCGTCATGCGTGATGACCCGTCGGCTGCCAGACTCAAAGCGCTTGATCCTGAAGTCGTACTGCTTGATTTTAATCCGACCGCCGAGAATCTTGCCCGTCACATCTTCTCGCATGTCAAGAAGATGGGTTTCGCGGTCTGTGAGGTCAGGCTTTGGGAGACGGAGAGTTCCTGCGCTGCCTACAAAGAGACTTCGACCTGAAATTCCTGAGGTGAGTCGCTGGGGCGCGGTTTCTTAGTCAGCGTAAGCTTGCCACTAAGCTGCAGGCGTTTCTTTAGATCACGGTGCATAGCGATTGCCAGGTCTTCAAGCCATGCATAACGCGCGCGCGAGTAGTTCTTGATGAGGTGCTGTGATAACTTCCGGTAATCGGGGGGTTTAGCGTTACGCACGCGGATCTCTATATCGACAGAAACTTTTTGCAGTTGCTTCTTCTCCCAGGGCAGGTCGCCGATGAAGAGCTTGAGCGTTATGCCGTTTAGCCGCAGGGTCATTTAGGGCAGTATTTGGTGACCTTCTCGAAGAGTTTCGAAAGCGATAGGGGTTTAGGCAGGTAATCGTTGGCGCCGAGTTCGAAGGCGCGGTTGATGTCGGATAATTGCGTCAGGGTGGTGAGCATGATGACCGGTATAGCCTTAGTCTTGGGCGCTTCCCGCAGGGTCGAGAGGATCTTCCAGCCGTCGATGTCGGGAAGATTGACGTCTAAGATGATGAGGGCCGGGTCCTTTTTGAAGGCGTAGTCGAGACCGTCTTTGCCATTATAGGCCTTGATGGCTTTGTAGCCGTTGGTGTCTAAGGCCAAAGCAGTCGTTTCCAAGACTGTCAGGTCGTCCTCGATCAAGAGGATACGTGTCGATTTCTTGAGAAATGAATCCCAGAGCATCTTAGTGCACTATACAAAAAGCGATAGAATGATTGCGTATGATTCCGCCACCAGCCTTTGGCTCGCAGAGCCAATTATATTCATCTTATCCGCCTGCGGCGGATGGGCAGGTGGTGGGATGAGGATCGCATTCGGGTGTGATCATGGTGGTTTCGCTTTAAAACCTGTGGTCTTGGATTTCTTTAAGCAGCGGGGTTGCCAGGTAGAAGACTTAGGTACCATGCGCGATGACGTCGCTTCGGATTACCCTGATGCGGCAGGCAGGGTGGCGCGTCGCGTGGCTAGCGGCAAGGCGAACTTGGGCGTGTTATGTTGTGGCAGCGGCATCGGCATGAGCATCGCCGCCAATAAGGTCAAGGGCGTACGCGCCGCGGTCCTTTGGGGCAGCGAGTCGGCGGCTTTGGCCAGAGAGCATAACCACGTCAATGTCATCTGTTTCGGCGCGAGGCTATTGACGGCAAAGCAAGTCGGTGTCATCCTGCGGGCTTTTTGGCGGGCTAAACCTTCCCAAGAACCGCGTCATGCCAGGCGCATCCGTAAGCTAGCGGCGCTCGAAGGGGGTCGTCGGTGAGACTTTTTTACATCAGTATTTTCGTTATGACTATCGCGTCTGCGACGGCTAGCGCCACGGATACCGCCGCAGCACGGGTTGCTTTTAACGATAAGAAGTACGAAGCCGCCCTTGGTCTTGCCGAGAGCGCTATCGCTACCGATGCATCCGATGTCAAAGCGCTTTTTATCGCGGGTGCGTCTGCAGCCAAGCTTGAGCGCGTTGAGGTGGCCATCGGGTATCTCAAGCGCGCCATCGTTATCGACCCGGTCATGATCTCAGCGCACTTGCAGTTGGGTTTCCTATATGAGAAGACCAAGGATTTGGCGGCGGCCAGGGAATCTTGGAAGCGGGTCGTCGAGCTCTGTGGCGAGAGTGACGCCAAGGTCAAGATACTCGCCAAAAAGCACCTTAACAATCTGGGTGAGCCGTGAGCGCCAGGTTTGTGCCCATGGCATTGGTCGCGGGCGTGACTTTATGCGCTTGCGCCGGTTCTCGCAGCGCGATGCGTCAGGACGTTGATTTTTCGCTTATCAAGACCGTCGGGGTCGACGCGAAACCCGCGGTCGCCGCATTCGTTTCCAGGGAGTTGTTGCGTCAGGGGGTTAAGCCGTTGAGCGGGCAAAGCCGCGATACCACGGCTGATGCGCTTTTAAGCATCGTGGTCACACGCCAGACCCCGGAGAAGAACTATGTCATCCGTCCGGGCAAGAGCACACAGCAGACCAAGCTCGAGAACTCGCGAGACACGGCAGATACTATCACCGTCACTTACAGCAAAGACGAGGGGCACGCGCCCATCGAGGTGCCTGGGCGCTATCCTTATGTCAATACCCGCATCGGCAGTTCCGGCGAGGTCTTGGTCGCCAGTTACGCGCAGGCTTTAGTCACCGGTGAGTTGGTGCGCCCGGGTAAAGGCGATGTGTTATGGGCGGGTACTTATACATACGAAGGTTTCGATCTGGAGAGCGCCTTGGAAGGCGCGGTGCGCGGGCTCATCCTCGAGATCCCATTCTCAAAATAGGAAGCATGAGTTGTCATCCTGAGCGAAGCGAAGGATCTATCGGTGTTCTCTATTGATTCTTCGCTGACGCTCAGAATGACAGAGGATCCTTCGCTGTTTTGCGTTTCATAATGACATAATGTTTAAAATCAGAAATCATTGATATGGTTAAAAGACTCATCGTCGGAACGCGGGGTTCGAAGCTGGCGTTGACGCAAGCGGGCATCTATATGGATGTCTTGAAAGTCGCGGCGGCGGCTAAAGGCATGGCGCTTGAGTTCGAGGTCACACGTATCCAAACCTCTGGGGATAAGTTCGCGCAAGAATCGCCCGCCACTGTCTTACAGACATCGGGTAAAGGCATCTTCGTCAAGGAGATCGAGGAAGCGCTATTGGCAGGCCGCGTTGATTTCGCCATCCATTCACTCAAAGACATGCCGGCTGATACTCCTGACGGATTGGTCTTGGGTGGATTCCAGAAAAGAAAGGATCCTTCCGATGCTGTGGTAGCGCCCGCGGGCCATACGCTCAAAGACTTGCCTGTCAACGGCAAAGTCGGTACATCTTCGCCTAGGCGCCAGGTGCAGTTGCAAGCGTTATCCAAGAAACTGGGCAAGGAGTTCACGTTTTTGGCGCTACGCGGCAATGTCGACACCCGGGTACGTAAAGCTTTAAGCGGAGAGCTCGATGCCGTGGTGTTGAGCGCGGCAGGCTTGGGTCGTTTAGGTCTTGATGGGCATATCACCCAACGTTTCGAACCGACCACAGAGATCATCCCTGCGTGCGGTCAAGGCACGGTGGTTGCCGAATATAAGTCAGCGCGCGGTGACGTGGCCGATATCCTGCGTTTAGCCGAAGACGCGGATACGCGTATCGCTAGTTCGATCGAGCGCATGACCTTGAAGATCTTGGGTGGTGGTTGTCTTGAACCGCTAGGTATCTACGCAAAACGCCAAGGGGTGGATTTCAAGTTGTATATCTTCCGCGAAGGCAAGACCTTGGTGTTTGATTGCGCGCAGGATATCGATATCGTCGCCCTGTCAAAGTTGCTGACAAAAAGTTCCGTCTAGTCTACCAGCCACACCGAATCTTCGATCTTGGTGCCGAGCTCATCGGCTTGCAGTTCGACGCCCGTAGCTGTTTTCTTATTCATGCGTTGGACGAACAAGTCGATTAAGTAGCTGTTTTGCGTTTGTCGTGTATGGCTGATCTCGTGGGCAAGAAGTTTCTTGTCCGAAGAAGTGTGCTTGCGCACGTTGATGAATGCGCTGGAGATCGCATAAGCTCCATAGGTATGCCCCATTTCCTTGGTGTCATCTTTATTGGTGTCATCTTTAGGGGCTGGCGCTGGCGAGCGCAGCGATGTCATGAATCCTCCCAGGACGGCCGTCCTTAGTCGTGGACCGCTGCCGATTAGGTGTACCTGCGCCGCCGGGCTCGACGGTTTGGCCCATTGCCAGATGACGCCGTCGGAGGCGATGTTGATAGCTTGCACGCCTAAGTTGAAGGTGTTCCAGACGGCGTTCAAGGCGGTCTTGATGGGTACGGCGAAGAGGTGGGTGATGCCGTGGTTCGGGGTATCTTTATAGCCGTCGATCAATCCTTCGATGACGTTGGAGGCGATCGACAGGGCGCCATAAACGGCGAGTTTGAAGAGGTTGAATATTGTATCGCCGCTGGCCATAGGAGTGCTTGTGCTCT